>JADFJY010000119.1 GCA_022565935.1 Nitrososphaerota archaeon | reverse complement strand
GTTGATGCTGCATGTCCTAGATCTCCTTCTTTTCTATATTCTTCTTCGATTCTCTTAATTGGAATCCCTGATGACTTTGAAATTGCTCTTATTGCCAGTTTTTCAGCAACTCCTAACTCTATTCCTTCAAAGTCTGGTCTTAGTTTTCCTTGTAACAGATACACAATTTTTGAAATGACATCATGAGGCGTTTTTTCAAATAATTCAACTAGAAATTGTGTTAACTCTAATCTTTTTCTAGTTGATTCCATTTTGTTAAATGAATCAGATAAAACAGAGAACTCCATTCTAATCCTCTACGTAATCCTGAATAAAAGTTTGAAACTAGATGTATCTAAAAATTGTTGGTTTCTCTGATTCTGATTGTTTAGAGACTAGCGCAAAGTTGTGTAGCGGAAATTCTTTTTTGTATTGTTTCATGAAACTCCAAGCAACATCATGTGTATTGAATTCAGTTCTGACGCCGTCGATTTGACTCTTTTTTCCAAAAACGTCAAAGATTATCACTGAATATTGTTTTGGACGATTGCATGGTCTTGCTTTAATCAACCAAAATAATGCAAAAACAAAAACTGAGCCTAAAATTACACACTCTCCAGCCATTTTGAAAAATGTTAAAATGGTTCCAGGTATGGTCTGGCTAAATAAAATAACGAGAAAATCTGAAAATGTTACTATTGCTAATACTGTAACCAGATATGTTTTATAATCAAAAACTTTTTGAAAATAACTTTTCATCTATTTTGAAAAAGGTCTTTTTTCATATAACTATTTCCTAAAATTTTAATGACAAACAAAACTGTTAATCTGGATCTTCGTAATTCTCTTTCTTTTCACTATGTGTGGTGTATCCATCCATTGGTTTCATCTTACTTTCAAGAATCTTCATTCTATCTTTGTAACCTTCAGCATATTCTAATTCTGATGGAACCAGAGTTGCTGGATGAATGAACCCTTGGCTTCTCATTGCCATAGCTTTCTTTGTTGCAATTTCTCTTATGTAATCCCAGTCTGGAGTTGAGAATCCATCAAATGGACCCGTGAACTTTCCATTATGCATACTAAACACTAGTGCCTCAACAATTGGAATGCAGAAATTGATTGTTGCTGGAGAATTTAGTTTTACAGGCATTAGTGGCATATTGTGACTGCCTCTTGTGTTTCCTGCCACATAATGTGGATTATTAAATACACTTCCAACCTCTTCTGTTGCTGGAAAATTCTTCTGTGTTCTAACCAGACATATTGGATCATCTTTTCCAACATATGTTCCTGCAATGTTATGTAATCTGTCAGTAGATGCGGCAAGTATTGGCTCTCCATCTTTAGTAGTTACTGAATCAACAACATATCTTCCTGGATACATTAATGCAGCTTCAAGAGTTGGTTTGTCTTGCCACAATTCAAGTTCAGCAATTGTACCTTGTTCAACATCCATTATTTTTATCTTAACGCCGCTAGCAAGTGATTTGTTTACAATCAAGCCTGTATTACTTAATGCATCTACGAACATTCTATAAATTGGATAATTGAATGCTCCAGGTTCTGTTTTGTCTGCTGCAAAAACTGTGAATGCTTCATTTGTTCTTTCTTCAAATTCTAGTTCTGCAACACCCGGACCCATACCTTTCACATTTCCTGAAAAAGAATCTTTAAGCAAATCTTGCCCTGCACCATAAAGTCCTTCTTCTTTAGCAACTTCTGTTCCTGCCATGAATGCGTCCCAAGCTAGTTTGTGAATTTGTTGATTATCTACTCCATGTGTATGAGACATTACAATGTGGACATCATCTCCACAATACCCAATGTAATAATCAATTAGTAGATCTGCTGAATTTTTTACTGTAGTTCTTACTGCTTCAATTAAAGCATCACTTGGTTTTGTATGTCCGCCTACTCCGCCGACATCTGCTTTGATAACTGAAACTGTAATCTTCATATTTTCTCTTTTTATCTCTTTGATTTATGTGCTTTTGATACAACATTAAGATCTAAAATTAATTGAAAAAAAGTATTGTTTTTTTCAAAAATTCATAACGCTAATAAATGACCTCTGAGAGGCAGTCCATATGGCAAACAAACCACACTTGAACATGATTGTAACAGGTCACATTGATAATGGTAAATCCACAACAATGGGTCATTTCTTAATGGATCTAGGCGTTGTAGATGAAAGAACAATTGCAGCACATGCAGTTGAATCTGAAAAGACCGGAAAAGGTGATACTTTCAAGTATGCATGGGTTATGGATAATATCAAAGATGAAAGAGAAAGAGGAATTACTATTGATCTTGCTTTCCAAAAGTTTGAATCTGCAAAGTACTTCTTTACATTAATTGACGCACCTGGACACAGGGATTTTATTAAAAATATGATTACTGGAGCTTCTGAAGCAGATGCCGCAATCTTGGTACTTTCAGCAAAAGAAGGTGAAACAGATACTGCAATTGCAGCAGGTGGTCAAGCCAGAGAACATGCATTCTTACTAAAAACACTTGGTGTAAGCCAACTAATTGTTGCAATCAACA
>JADFJY010000118.1 GCA_022565935.1 Nitrososphaerota archaeon | reverse complement strand
CTTTAATTATGTAAAAAGTACCAGAAGATAGTTCTATTACAGTTAGTCCCATGAATCTTTTTCCATCATGAATTATTGATGTCGCAAACCATTCGTTAAGATATTCAATATTTTCGTATTTCTGACATGTGTCATACAAGGTTTGCATTTCATAGAAGCCAACTTTATCTGATGCATAAGTTGCTCTTGGATAACTATAACCACCGAAATTTCTTTGATCAATTTTACCATCATCTTTTCTAGACCATGGCATTCCCCAATGTTCTAATTGGTAGATTTCTTTTGGCATTTCTACACAGAGTTTTTCAGCAACATCTTGGTCTGCAAGAAAGTCACTTCCTTTTACAGTATCATAAATATGGGATTCAATAGTATCACCTGCTTCTTCACAAATTACTGCTGCAGTTCCTCCTTCTGCAGATACAGAATGGGAACGCATTACTTGTAATTTTGAAACAATTCCAATTTTGAGATTTGGTCCCTTTTTTGTAGCAGCTATTGCAGCTCTCAAGCCAGCAAGACCAGAACCACAGATTACCAAATCAAATTCGATAGAATCAACCATTTTTCAGACAAACTTGCTTTGAGTGGGATAAATATGTAGTAATTGATAGGCGTGGTCGAAAATATTAAAATATATCACTAGTGATATCACTAGCGATGATTTCAGAATGGTTTCAGAGAGTAGGAAGTTCAATTCCCAGAGGATTTTCAAGATATTTCGTTTTGGAATTATTAAAAAAGAAAACACGTACTGGAAAAGAGATCATCGATTATGCAGTTGAACAAAGTAACGGAATTTGGAAACCATCACCAGGATTAATCTATCCATTGTTAGGTAGATTACTAGATGAAGGATTAATTGAAGAGACTAAAGATGGAAAATATCAATTAACAAAGAAAGGAAATGATACAGCAGATGATGTAGATAAGATAAGTGACATTGTTAGAAAGCAATTAGAGGTTTTATTTAGACTAAGTAATGTAGGAAAATTTGTTGTTATGGATCTATTAGAAAAGATTTCAGCAATGGGAACTATCCTTAGTTCAAATTTTACCCATATGACTGATGAAGAAACCAAGAAATACAAACATTTTCTTGAATCAGAATTAAAGAAAATTCAAGAAAAAGAAGTAAAGAAAAAAGGCAAAGAAATAAAGATCGAATAACAATAATAGAAAAATTATTTCAAGTTTCAAAGAATCAAATTGAAAGAATATCAATGAAATAATATTAGATAATTTTTGATTAAAATCATAAATAATTCAGAGAAAGAACACAATTATGAAAAATTTGAGAAATATGTTAAAATCAAAAAAACCACTTGTCATTCCAGGAGTTTATGATGCATTAGGAGCAAAAATTGCCCAAAAAGTTGGATTTGAGGCAATGTTCCAAACAGGTTATGGAACATCTGCAACTCTATTTGGAATGCCAGATTATGGATTTATTGGAGCCGCTGAAACAGTAGATAATGCAAGACGCATATGCAGAGCAGTTTCAGTACCTGTAATTGTAGATTCAGATACAGGATATGGAAATGCTTTGAGTGTATGGAAAATAGTAAAGGAATTAGAATCAGCAGGAGCTGCAGGAATTTTTTTAGAGGATCAAAGATGGCCCAAAAGATGTGGACATATGCAAGGAAAAGAAGTAATTCCACAAGAGGAATATACTGAAAAATTATCAGCTGCACTTGACGCAAGAGAAAGCAAAGATTTCATAATTGTTGCAAGAACAGATGCAAGAGCTACTGAAGGATTAGATGCAGCTATTGAACGTGGAAAGCAAAATAAGAAAACAGGAGCAAACGCGATATTTGTAGAAGCACCAAGAACATTAGAAGAGATGAAAAAGATTGGAAAAGAGATCAATGCACCATTAGTTGCAAACATGATTGAAGGAGGAGCGACACCATTGAGTTCAGCTGAAACATTAAGCAAGATTGGATTTAAAATAATTCTTTACCCACTGTCTGTTTTGTATGCTAACACATTTGCAACAATGAATATTCTAAAAGAATTAAAAAAATCAGGTAACACTACAAAATACAAACATAAAGTTGTGAATTTTGATCAGTTTAATGATTTAGTTGAACTTCCAAAGTTCAAAAAAATGGAAAAGAAATTCAAATTTTCAAAAAGAGAGTAAAAGAAAAAATTTAAGCAAAGCACAGTTATGTTTTGTTTCTCTTTACTTCAATTTCTATCGTTGAAACGTTTCTGGTTCTACCGTCTTGTGACTCTAATGCTTCTGAGCCAATTTTAATTTCACCAATTACGTAGCCTGCACTTTCTGTTTTTCGTGCAATGATTTGAGCTACATCTACAGCACGACCAATGCTCATGCCTCTAGCTTTGATGTAGACGGCGGGTAAGTTTGCCAATTGAATTAGCGTGGATGTTACATATGCCATCAATGGTTTCTTACCAATGAATATAGTATCTCTGGTACCAGAAGATTCTTTAGGTTTTGAATTCTGTGTGCTTTCTGGAACTTCTTTAGGTTTTGAATTCTGTGTGCTTTCTGGAACTTCTTGAGGTTTTGAATTCTGTGTGCTTTCTGTTATTTCT
>JADFJY010000117.1 GCA_022565935.1 Nitrososphaerota archaeon | reverse complement strand
ATACAAAATCACGAACTGCAAAATAATTAATTTTTTCAATATTTTTTGGAGGAATCTTTAATCTGTATTTTTTTATCATTGATGAAATTTTCTTTTTTAGTCTACGTTCAGCATCTTTTTTTGATTTTATTTCATTTAATGAAACTGAAAGTTCTGTTATGAGTAATTTTTTTATAATTTCAAAAGCTTTTTGATCTCTATCTGAAAGAACTGGTTCAATTACTTGATATCTTAATCCTCCTTTGGCCGTGGGATCTTTAATTATTCCTGCATGAATTTCGTTGTTATCCCAGTCTAACTTTGAGAGTGTCATAAATTGAGGAATTTTTGTTTCAATTTCTACTTTTTTTGAAATTATTTCTGAAGAAACTTTTTTTGATTTGAAAATATTTTTATTTTGTATCTGTAATTTCTGCAATACTGAAAATTTATCTTTTAATATCTTTAGTCTCAATTTTAAATTACATGAACATGTAATGTGTTTTAACGCATGTTCGTTCATATGAACAGCATCTCATACTTACTCTTCATTTGGCTATGAAAATCATATGGTAAATGATGTTTTCATGTCATATGAGGTATTATTTTGATATTTAGAAAAAAAATTATTCAAGATGATGCTACATTAGAACCAAAATCTGAGCAGAAATTTACAGGGTTAATGGGTATATCTTCAATTTTTAGAAATCATTCTAATGAAACTAATCTTGATACTAAAATTGACAGGCCACTCATTGAAGGGTCAATTTTGATGCCTGAATCTGATTTACCAAAAGCATCAACTAGTAAATCCATACGATTAATTCAAGAAGTTCGAAAACTCGAAGATAGAACAATAAAACCATTTGTAGATTATAACGAAGGTCGATTGTTTTACCCAATACTATCAAAAATAGGTGAAGTTCAGGATAACATTGAATATCTTGATAGTTTAGTTACTGATGGAATTTTAGAGCAAAAAATTTATGAGAAATTAATTGTTTGCCCAATTCACCCTGATACATTTTCATCTAGTGTACGTCTTTATTGTCCAGATTGCCATTCTATGAATGTTGAAAAACTAAAACTGTTTGAGCATAAGAAGTGTGGCTATATTACAGAAAGTACTAATTTTGATTTTTCAGATCATAATGATTCACATTGCCCTTCATGTAAGAAACCAATTAAAAATTTTGAAAAAGAAATACGTGTTCCGGCAATGTGGTATCAATGCAATGATTGTTCTGAAAAATTTGATAATGCTGTAATTAAATTACATTGTAGAAAGCATGAACATGATTTTGATACTAATTCTGGACAATTTGTTACAACATTTAGTTACAAACTAAAAAACTCTGAAATTTCTATTAATTCTGATATCAGTCAAATTAAAGATGAATTGTTGAACCTATTACAAGGATTCAACTTTACTGCCAAACTCAATGTTTCTATTAAAGGAAAAAGTGGTAACGTTCATGAAATCCCAATTTATGGAAAGAGCAAAACAACAAATGATTCAATTCTAATTTTCATAAAAAATCAACCTGATGGTATTGATCAATCTGATATGAACTCTATTTTGGTTCCAAAATTAGACATTAATCCAACTAATACACTGCTTGTTACCATATCTGACATTAATGAAGGAGTAGATAGTCTTGCCAAACATTATGGTATACATTTAATCTCTGAGCATGACTTTTCTAAAATTGTTTCTCGTGTAGAAGAATTTGTTTCTGAATGGTATTTAGAAAATGGTGCTAAAAAGTGAGAAATGACTCTTCTAAATTACTTCTAAAGAATAGGCGTGCTGTAAGCCAGATTATGGGAAGTGTTGTACTTTTAGGTATTGTAACATCTGTAGGCTCGGTAATTCTATTTAATGGAATGGAAAGTATTAGTGCATTTACATATGATCTTTCTTTTCATGAAAAATCTAAAAATCAGATACATCTTGAAGATCTAATATTTGAAAATGTTAGATTTGAACCTAATACTGATAATATTGAAATAGATCTACTTAATATCGGAACTGTTGAATCCACAATTTCAACTGTAACAATTCTAAAAATTGATAATCAAGAAATTATTGCAAATTGGGTTGATGTGAACCAGTCTATTCAAATTAAAGAGAATCAAAGGATTACTTTAGATGAAATTATACTAACAGGTACTTGGAATGATGATTGTTATTATTATGTTGATTGCAATCCAACTAAGGCTGTTGCTAAATATAAAATATCTTTGACTACAACTAGAGGAAATTTTTTCACTACAATTGCTAGTCCTTTTAACACATAGATAAAAATGAACTCAAAAATAACTCATACTCCATTTTTTGAATACAGAAAACATTTTCATTTAAAGAACAGACGTGCTGTAGCTGAAATAATTAGTACGATGTTATTGGTGGGAGTTACAGTAACTGGTGCATCAACTCTTACTTATTTTGTAAATGATGGATTTGTATCTGGTAATCTTGCTGCTGCATCCACTTTGAGTTCTTCATCCTTGAATATATCGCTTCTTGCATATGATACACGAGATTCTTCAACATTGTTAAATTTGCCGAATGTTGATAATCAATATAATTCTTTTCTATGCGGT
>JADFJY010000037.1 GCA_022565935.1 Nitrososphaerota archaeon | reverse complement strand
TAGAAAAACTCCTCTATCCCCATCTGTGAAACCTCCAAAATTCTGTATTTTCCTAAAAGGTTTTGATTGAGTTGTTCCAATACAATTTTTAAATTTTTTTGAAAATTCTAGTTTTCTTATATTATCTCCATGTGCATGTACAACAAATATTGATTTTGTTTTAGCAATTTTTTTTAATGTATTTTCATCTCCATCTAAATCAGTAATTATTATATCTGGAATAATTCCATTTTCTACAAGATGTTTGACTGAACTATCTGCAGCAATTTTTATTGATTTTTTAAAATTTTTTAATTTTGGAATAGCGATTGATAACGAAGGCCCTGAGCCTATAACAAAAATTGTTTTGCCTTTTACTAAATTGATAATTTTTTCATTAACATTTGATTTTTTTAGAATCGAGTCTAAAAATATGGCTGATTCATTATCCTTTTTTTCACTATACATGAATTCATTCAAAATACTTGAATATCTTTTTCTCCAACCTGAAATCATCATATGACTCAAATTGTATTGGTTTTTGATAAATGATGTGACCCTAATTGGAAATGTAGGTGTTGGCGGAAAAAATCCTGTACGTATAATGAGTATTCTTAACATTAGTCCTGAATCATTTTACAAAAAGTCTATCCATACAACCAAAACTGATATAAAAAATTCTGTTAAACAGATGGAAAATGATGGTGCAAATTTTATCGATGTTGGGGGTATGTCCACCACACCTTATCTATCTACAATAGTGTCTGAAAAAGTTGAATCAAAAAGAATTCTTGATGCAATAAAAATAATTCAAAATATATCAAATCTTCCAATCTCTGTTGATACATGTAGAGCAAAAGTTGCTAGAGATGCTTTAGAACATGGAGTTGAGATAATTAATGACATTTCTGGATTAAAATATGATAAAAAAATGCAAGAGGTAATTTCAAAATTTACTCCATCTCTGATTTTGTGTGCATTTGATTCCAAAACAGTTTCTGGAAATGTAATAACTACGACTAAAAAATTACTTCAAGAAAGCTTAAAAATTGCAAAAAAATCACATGTTCCATCTAAAAAAATTGTATTAGATCCTGCGATTGGTTTTTTTAGAAAAACTGGAAAAGGTTCATTTTTTACAAAAATTAAATCAGATTGGATAAATAGAGATCTATTAGTTATCAAAAATCTAAATTCTATAAAACAAAACTTTCCAATTTTAATTTCTGTTTCAAATAAATCCTTTCTTGGAAATCTTTTAGGAAAAGAAAATCCTTCTGATCGATTATTTGGCTCGATTGCTGCAGAAGCAATATCTGTCATAAACGGTGCTGACATTATTCGTACTCATAATGTTGAGGCAACTAAAGATACAATTACAATAGCTTCAAAACTCTCTAAACGATACAAAGGCTTATAATCAATATTTAACTTTCTTAACAAGGTTTCATTGGAATTCAAAGAAGGATTAACTTTTGATGATGTTCTTCTAGTACCCAAATATTCAGATATCACAAGTAGAAGTCAAACCAATCTGAGTACTAAATTATCTCGAAATATTTCAATTAACATTCCTTTTGTAAGTGCAAATATGGATACTGTTACTGAATCTTCTATGGCTATGGCAATGGCTCGTGCTGGGGGTATAGGAATTATTCATAGATTTTTGTCCATTCAAGAACAAGCCAACGAAGTTCTCAAAGTAAAACGTTCAGGAAGTGTGATAATTGAAAATCCTTATTCTATCTCTTCTGAAAAGTCTATCCAAGATGCTTTAGACTATGCAGAAGACAAAGAAATATCTGGTCTTTTAGTTGTTGATTCTAGTTCTAAATTGGTAGGAATAATAACTGAGAGAGATTTACTGTTTGCTGATACAAATGATCATATTCAAAATGTAATGACAAAAGATGTTGTAACTGCAAAACCTGGTGTTACATTAGATGAAGCAAAAGAAATTTTACATAAACATAGAATAGAAAAATTACCAATAGTTGATGATTCAGAAATTATCAAAGGATTGATTACAAGTAAAGATATTATTAATAATGCAGATTATCCAAATGCATCCAAAGATAAGAAAGGACGACCATTAGTTGGAGCAGCAGTTGGTGTAAAAGGTAACTTTTTAGAAAGAAGTGAATCTCTTTTAGAATCAGGAGCTGATGTACTTGTTGTTGATATAGCACATGGTCACAGTGAAAATGCGTTAAACGCAGTTCGCAATATCAAAAAAGCATTTCCAGACTGTGAATTAATTGCAGGTAATGTTGCAACTGCTCAAGGTGCTGAAGATTTGATTAAAGCAGGAGTTGACGCAGTAAAAGTTGGTGTAGGATCTGGTTCAATTTGTATTACTAGAGTAATTACTGGTTCTGGTGTACCACAATTGACTGCCGTAATGGATTGTGCAAAAATTGGCAAGGATTATGGTATTCCAATAATCTCTGATGGTGGTACAAGAACTTCTGGTGATGCAACAAAGGCATTGGCTGCTGGTGCTTCATCTGTGATGATTGGTAGTATGCTTGGAGGTACAGATGAATCTCCAGGTACAGTTTTGACTAAAAACGGAAAACGATTCAAAGTTTATCGTGGAATGGCTTCTCTTGCTGCTTCACTTGGTAGAAAATCAAAAGAAACAGGTTCATTTTCACTTGATGATGATCTTAATGATTATGTTGCAGAAGGAGTTGAAGCTATGGTTCCATACAAAGGAACTGTAACTGATATACTAAAACAACTAACAGGTGGAATACGCTCTGGCTTGAGTTATTGTGGTGCACATACAATTTCCCAAATGCAAGATAATGCAGAATTTATCAAAATGTCAGGAGCTGGATTTGCAGAAAGTCAACCTCATGATGTTTCTTTAATGTAGTTAATTTTTTAAACAGTAATGATAAATCATTGAATTATGTTATCAAAAAGAACTATCATTGGCTTAATTTTTGGAATTGCAATTATTACCCTTGGTGGTGCTTCTTTAATTCTACATATTGGAGTACATACTGCTGATTTTCAAGATGTTATAGAAGTTGGTGCTCCAGTACACTATACAATTCCTGCTCCCAATCATACACCACAACAAATGATGATTACTGGTGATGCTTTTGATCTCAAACTATCAAGTCCAAGTACCGGATTACAGATTCCAAATGTGACATCATACAAAAATGAATTGAAGTTAAATTGGGTTCATATATCTGACGGTGAAACAAAAATCCAGATCCAAAATACTGGAAATACAGAATTAGAAATTACAGGAGTTATAACTACAAGCTATCAACCAGAGATTTTTACTCTTGATTTAATGGTGATGATAACTGGAGTAATAATTATTGGATTTAGTTTGGGTTTTACCTTAAGAAAGCCCAAAGGCTTTTAGCTTAGTTTTGCCGAAGGATACGAACCTAAAACTTTCATGGAGAGTGTATCTTGTTTTATTTTATTCAGCATTTTTGAAATATGAGGATTTTTTTCATGCCCCTCGAAATCTACATAGAAATTGTATTCCCACGTGTTTGTTTTAGTTGGTCTAGACTCTATCTTAGTAAGATTGACATTATTCTTGTGAAAATTCTCTATAATTCTGTGTAAAGAACCTGGTTCGTGTTTAATGGAAAAAATAATTGAAGTTTTATCATTTCCTGTTTCAGGTGATTTTTCTTTTGATAATATCAAGAATCTTGTATAGTTGTTTAGATTATTTGCAATATTTTCAGCAATAATAGGCAAATTGTGTATGGCTGATGCTACTTTACTAGCTATACATGCACAATTTTTCTTATCTAGTTCTTTAACAATTTTTACACTACCTGCAGTATCATATGCAGGAATTGTTTTCATGTTGTGCTGTTCAATAAATTTTCTACATTGTCCTAAAGCTTGTGGATGTGAATAAACAGTATCTATTTCATCTAATTTACCAACTCCAATCAAACAATGTTCAATTCTATGATAAACTTCACCTGTTGCATTTAGAGATGTTGAGTATAGTAGATCATAGCTTTCACCAACACTTCCTTCTAATGAATTCTCTATAGGCAAAATTGCATATTCTGTTTTATCAGTAGATGTATTTTCTAAAACTTCTGCAAATGTTGAAAGAGGTATAGTTTCAATTTCTTCATTAAAAAATGATCTGGCTGCAGCTTCACTATATGCACCTCGTTCACCTTGGAACGAAACATGTATCATTTTTTTAATCTCTCAAATTGAAGATATCACCTTTGCCAAAGTCTGATGAAAGTTTTCTTTCATCAATCCATGAACATTCTACACATTTTATGGCATCACGCATTGGTACAACTTTACCTCCACATTTTCTGCATTTTGTAAATAAAACTCCTAAACCTGATTCACTAATTGCCGCATGAATTGTACCATTAAGATGACTAATAATTTTTAATGTTACTATATCATTAACTAATGCCACATTTCTTATTCTAATATTTCGTGTTCCACATATGCATTCCACTTTTGATGTAGTAGGCTTTCCATTAATGTAATCAATTGATACTGCAATCATTGATGACATTACTGCTGCAACTGTGCCAATAACAATATCGCCATCTTTTGGAATTGATAAAAGTTTGGGATGCTTTATACTTGCAATTCGTGTTGTCTTGTCAAGATCTTTTTGTCCTACAGTGGCTGCTCTTACCATATCTCCATCATCAAAAGTGTTGTATCCAGCCTCATATTCTTCAATAGATGCTATTTTATCACCTGGAAATACTGCATTTTCAGACATGCTGTGATTTTTGCTGTTATGATTATAATTGTTTGTGGTGTGAAAGATCTTGGCAAATCATATATCTCTAAAAATTTGAAAAAAATCATGAAAGCCCTAGTTTATGAAAAATATACTACTGATGATGATTTTTCTAAAATCTTAAAAATTAAAGATATTCCTTCCCCTAAACCAAAACCTGACGAAGTTATTTTCAAAGTAATCACAGCATCACTCAACTATGATGATATTTGGGGAATGAGAGGTAAACCATTAGCAATTCCATTACCACACATATCTGGAACTGATGCTGCAGGAGAAGTTATTGCAGTTGGCAGTGATGTAAAAACTATCAAAATAGGAGATAGAGTTGTTTCACATGGAAATATGTCGTGTAGAGTTTGCAAAGCATGTACTGATGGAAGAGAATATGATTGCAGGAAACGAACAATTTGGGGCTTTGAAACAGGTCCACTTTGGGGTGGATACTGTGAAGAAACTCATCTTCCTGAAGTTAATGTTGTGAAAATTCCTGAAGAGGTATCATATGATCAAGCAGCTGCTGCATCAATGACTTTACTGACATCATGGCATATGCTTATTGGAAGAGCAAAAATTCAACCTGGCCAATTAGTTTTGATAATGGGGGGAAGTTCAGGTGTTGGAAATTATGGAATTCAAATTGCTAAACTTTTTGGATGTACTGTAATTGCTACTGCTAGTCCTGATAAGTTAGAAAAATTACTAGAATTGGGAGCTGATTATGCAGTAGATCATAGAAATGAAAATTGGCACAAAGAAGTTAGATCAATTGCAAAAAAAATTCCGAAACCTTTTGGGGATGTACCTGGAGTTGATATAATTTTTGAACATATTGGAGGTTCTCACTGGAATAAAGAACTAGCTTTACTAAATTATGGTGGAACAATTGTGACTACTGGAGCCACAACAGGCTATGATGCCAAGACTGATCTTCGCCATATTTTCTTTAAGGGCATTAACATTCTGGGCTCAACTCAAGGAACTAGGGCTGAATTAGAACGAGGCCTCTATTGGATGTCTCAGGGTAAAATAAAATCTGTAATTGATTCAGTATATCCACTTGAGCAGGCAGCAGAGGCTCACACAAAAATGCTGAAAGGTAAGGGACTTTTTGGAAAAATCTTAATCAAACCAGAATTATGATAGATAATGGTCGATCCAAAAACAAATTCAATTTTAGATGAAGGAAACAGATTATTTCTTCAAGGCAAACTAAAAGAAGCAATTACATATTATGACAAAATTCTAAATGATAATCCAGAACACCTTAGTTCACTTAACAATAAGGGATATGCACTAAGTAAACTCAAAGACTTTGATAACGCTATAAAATGCTATGATGTGGCTCTTCAGATATACCCAAACGATCTTTCTGTGTTAGTAAATAAAATATCAACTATTCGTAAACAAGGAAATTTTGATAAAGCATTGTCACTATGTGATAAAATTTTACAAAACCATCCAAAATATAACATTGCATTATATCACAAAGAACGAATATTATTTTCTATGAAAAAATTTGATGAATCTGTTTTATGTTGTGATAGTATTTTGAAAGATTATCCAAATAATGGTGATGTTTTATTTGATAAATCATGTAGCCTTGTAATGCTCTCAAAAGTTGATGATTCACTTGAACTACTTGAACGTGCAATTACTCAAGGAATCCAATACAAAGTTAAAGCAAAAAAATCAAAATCATTTGAAAAATTATTAGGTGACTCTAAATTCAAAAAATTAGTATCATAATTATAACCAATGTGGAATTTCTAAATATCCTTCAATACTCTCATTTCGTAAAATTTTGAGAAGAGCATTTGCTTGAGGTGTTGATAATACTGGTTTATCAAACTGATTGTCTATGGAAATTCTTGGACATGCTACTTGAACAAATGCGTCAATTCCTTTGAAATTTCTTAATCTCTCGTTTGTAATATCAGTCATTGCAAATAACTGAACTTCTTTTCCCTCTTTTTCTAACTCTTTTTTAATTTTTAAGGCAAATACCTTGGATAGTTGTCCTTCTTTTAGTCCTACAATCACTCCAAATGATTTTGCTTCCGCTGCTTTGTATATTGCCAGAGTCGCTTTCTTTTTTAATTTCTGCGCAAATTCTGTAATTTCTCTTACTTCATTAAAGTAAGGATCTAAAACATAAGTTGGTAAATTAGTTGATAGTGCAATTCCTGCTGCATGAAAATTACTTTGTCCTAAAAACACATAGGCATCTACTTCTTTTTTTAGACTTGATGCAGGATAAAACTCGCAACCAAACACTTGACCATCATTTAGTTGACCTTTTCCTTTTCCAATTTTAACTTTAATTCCGTTCTCTGTTAAAATTTTTTCAACTTTATCTATTTGATGTAAATGTTGACTGTCTGTAACCAATGAAATTATTTTTCCTTTTAATATAACTCCACATTTTTTTGCAACACTGTCAAATTCAACATCATCAAAGGCATCAATTAAAACTAAATTTTTTTCAAGCGATTCTGTGTTTATTGTATGTCCAATATTAAATTGAATTTCTGCTCCAAGTACTTTTGAACCAATTGAATTCAGATCACATGTTCCCCATGTTGTATCTCCTAATACATATGCTGGAATCCCAAATTTTTTTGTAATATTCATAGCAGTTTCTTGAACTTGTGGTAAAATTCCATCAGGTCCATTTACTGAAACTGATGCTGGATTTTTATCTTCAATTTCTTTGAAAATTCTTTCTTCATCTATAACTATCATTTCCAGCTTCGAATTGAACTTTATTAATTTAAATCAACTGCACTCTTCAACAACTAAATGTTAGAATTGTTCAACTAATTTATGGTTCAAAAAACTGTTCTTAATATTGGATTTGATGATACTGATTCTCCTAAAGGAATGTGTACCACATTTCTAGCATACAAAATTGTTGATTTACTTCAAAAACAGAAAACAGAATTTCTTGATTTTCCAAAATTAATTCGATTTAATCCTAATATTCCATGGAAAACTCGTGGTAATGGAGCAGTTTCAATCAGAATAAAGACTAAAAATCCTTCTAAGGTAAAAAATCAAATTAGAAATCTTGTTTCAAAATATTCTGATATTGAAAATGGTGCAAATCCTGGATTAGTATTTTTTGAAAGTGATGTAATCCCTGCTGAATTTACAAATTTTAGTAATTTAGCTCTGTGGCAATTAATTAAAAGAAACGATGCAAAAAAATTCGCTGAAAAAAATAATCTTGAATTTTTCTATCAAGGAAATGGTCAAGGACTTGTTGGTGCAATTGGTGCAATAGGATATGATTTTCATGATCATACATTTGAACTTTTGAGTTATCGTAAAAGAACAAAATTTGGAAAAGAAAGAAAAATTTCTGCTGTAAGTGTAAAAATTATGCAAGAAAAAACTTTTCCAAACACGTTTAATAGTTTTGATACAAAGAAAGAACGAGTTTTAATTACTCCTCATGGTCCTGATCCTGTATTTTATGGTATTAGAGGTGAAAATGTTAATTCACTATTACAAGCTACAAAGATTCTGAAAAGTGACGAAAAATTAGATGGTTACATGATCTTCAAATCTAATCAAGGAACTGGAGATCATTTAAAAAATGAATTAGATTTAGAAAATATGAAACCTTTTACTTCTGGAAAAATCACTGGAATTGTATCAAACACACCAAAAATTGTAAAAGGTGGACATGTATTTTTCAAAATTCTTTCTAAAAATCATGAATTCTGGTGTGCTGTTTACAAACCAACAGGAATTTCATCTATTGCTTTGAATTTGATTAAGGGAGATAAGATATGTGTAGGTGGTGGAGTTCGTAAGGCATCAAAAAAATTCCCTCGAATCATTAATCTTGAATTTGTTGATATTATTAATCTTGAAAAGAATATTTCAAAATCTAATCCTATTTGTAAAAAATGTAACAAAAATATGAAATCTAAAGGTCAGAATCAAGGATTTCAGTGTGTTCGATGTGGAAAAAAAGCTTCGAAAAAAATAACTATTGAAATTTCAAGAAAAATCAAAAAGCAACTGTATATTCCAAAAATATCTGCTCACAGACACCTAACAAGACCTTTACAACGAATTGGAATATCTAACAAAACCTCAAAATTTGATAAATCTCTTTCATGGTTTTGCATTTATAGAAACTAAATTTGAAATTTACATGATTCTATAAAATATGCCATATTTTATCCATTTCTCATTTGATTATTCAAAATTTTACAAAGTCGTAATTTCTTTTTTGGATGATTGAATCCAATCTCTTTTTGGAATAGTTTCAAATCTTTTCTTGATACTGTAAGATAATAACTCTCATCACAATTTGGTCCAGTAATTCTAGATGGAATATTTATTGAATCCATTACACCTCTTGCTTGGTAAAGGCCTTCTTTGTTCATACTTTTTACTCTGACCACACGATTTGTCTTATCTACTGTTCCTTCATCATCAAAAAATGCCCTTAACCAAAAACTTTTTACTCTTTTTTTTGATTGTAGCACATCATCTCCTATTCTCCAACCACGAGTATTCCCTCCTCCAAGTTCCTTAATTCTCGAATATACTCTCTTTGATTTGAATACCAGATCTGTAGATTTTCTTTTTCTTACTTTGATTTTGTAAACATCAAATACATCTTTTGAAAATTCTTCTAATAATTTATTGTCAGTATTACAATACCCGATTTCATATCTTCTCCTATCTCGATAATATCTTCTCCCATTTACAATCTGTAGACTATTTTTTTCAACATAAGAAATCATCCAGCCATCTGAACATACATGCGCAGCTATTCTAGCTTCTTTTGGGCTCATATTGTCTAATTAGTCGCTTGAAAAAGATAAAGATAGCGGGGAACAGATTTGAACTGCTGATTTGCGGGTTATGAGCCCGCCGGGATGACCTGACTTCCCCACCCCGCTGATCGATAAATGAAAATCAGCCGTATATACGCTTTATCAAATTTTTGAAAGTAATTAATAGGATTTTAAAATCTAATCTTTTCGTGGATAAAAAAATTCAAATCGTTGCCATTATTGCCGTTGTGACATTTTCTGTTTTTGTTTTAACTTCTCCATCAGATCTTCTTCCGTTACCATTACCATTATCTGCTTCAAATTCTGAAAGTGCTTCTGTTAGTATTTTAGCTGAAAACCTTGACAAGCCTCGTGCAATTGCTATTTCTGGTGACCGGATTTTTGTTACAGAACAAGATGGATTCATTAGAGTAATTCAAAATAACACTCTGATAGAATCACCATTAGCGGTATTTCGCTCTGCTAATGTATTTGATGGAGGATTATTAGGAATTGCACTTCATCCAGATTTTTCAAATAATCACTACATCGATGTATTTTTGACTTATACTGATGATGGATATTTGTGGAATAAAATT
>JADFJY010000116.1 GCA_022565935.1 Nitrososphaerota archaeon | reverse complement strand
TTAACTTGGTGTAGGGTTTATAGAATCATAACAACATTTCAATTCTGGACTCGTTGCACAGTCTGGATAGTGCGAGCGGCTTCGAACCGCTAGGTCGAGGGATCGAAGCCCTCCGAGCCCTTTAGATTATCTTATAAAGTAAATAATTTGCAACTAGGATGAAGTGAAAATATCACTATTGAAACTAGGATTAGGATTAACAATTATTGGAATTATTTGGATTTCATTTATTTTTGTAGAGACTGAAAAAATACATGATACAATTTTGCTGAAACAATCAAACTCTTTTGAATTAAAATTACAATTTACAGGTGCAGATATTGGATTTTACAGAGTTTACATGCCTGAGTTTTCAGGAGAAGAGGTATTTCTCCAAATATTAGATACTAAAGACAATGTAATCCAAGAACAGGAAATTCATACAAAAATGTCAGTAGGATATTTTGATTTTAATGAGAATGGTACACATACTATTAAAGTTACAAATATTTCAAAAAATCAAATCAATTTACAAATAGAATTTGGCAATACAAATTCTCTACAAATGATTCCAGCAGGAGTTTTGATACTAGTAGGTTCTCTAACTATGATAGTAATGGGATATCTAAAAATAACAAATTACAAGATTGAACAACCTGATGAGAATATCTCATAGACTGGAATACATTGAATGGTATGTCCAAAAATTAGAATCAAATTAAAGATTAGCCAAGTTGTTAGAAACAAGAATGTTACAATTGCAAATGGAAGAAACACTTTGAGTTTTGTGTGTTCTCTGTTTTTTATTATCAAAACTCCTCCTAATGATACAAGAACTAGTCCCAATTCAAGTGGTTGATGAGACCAAGATATCAATCCATCAATTCCATATAGTTCATGAGATAAGGAATCAGCAAAGCCTGAAATTAATTGAATTGCTGTACCTACAATAACTAGTAAAATTCCAGTTTTAAGGGATCTATGAACTGATTTTCTAAGTAAAAGAATACAACCAATGAATGCAGCACAGCTAGTCATTGATACTCCTGTGTATACTATGATATGCTGAATGCTCCAGAAAAATTCTGGTTCTTGTTGAAGGTGAGATATAGCATCCCAAAGTCCTGCAGAGACTACTATTACAGACCCAATTACTGCTAAAATTGAAACAATGAATACAAGAGTTGTAGGTTTTGCAAGTGTAGAATTAATAATTCTTTGAATTAATTTCATTTTGTTTCTATCATATCATCGAAATATGAAATATTGAAAGGTTTTCAATTAGGAAAATGGAACTATGTGGGTAATTTTATCAATTAACTATATTAGAACATAGAAGATAGAAAAATTATGAGTCCTGGAATTGGTCTGATGAAAAGAAGACTGGAAAAGGAAAGAGAAGCAATTGTACTTGCAATTTCAGGAATTGCAAAAAAATATGATATCAAACCAGATGATATCAAAACACTAGAAACAAAGTATCACGATGATGCAGGAGATTGGTATGTTGCATTAGGCTGGGATGAGAAAAAAGCCATAGTAAAGATGGATTCTGTTCAAGGTATAATAACTGAAATTAAAGAAATTTAGATTGTAAAAAAATTCCAATGTTGGGAATTTGTATACTTCAGTTCAAGAATTAGGAGCAATTTCGCATTATTTTCTCTTTGAATTATTCAAAGAAATCATTATTGATTTGATTGAGAAATAATTTATTTCAAAGCATTATTACACTTAGCAATAACAGAATTTTTCTCATTATCTGTCATTGAATTATAGATTGGTAATGTAAAAAGCCGATCATACATATTTTCAGTATTTGTAAATGAACTAGAAGGATAATGTGTTTTAGATTTTACATAATATTTGAAGTTTTTATAATATCTCTTAATGAAATTTATCATTTTATCAGGTATATGATATTTTCCCATAATATCTGTCAAAGCATCTATATTAAGGTTTCCATAAGCATTAGATAAATCTAAGAACATAATATAGGCTTGTTTCTTATTAACATTAGCATGTTTGATAGCCTCTTTTACTTTAGAATCGATATTATCCGCTGAAAGATCAATAGTAGATTTAGAAGCAACTCTTGCAATCTTACCAGGTAATCCGGCTTCCATCAATTTAGATGAAAATTCAGATACTGTTTTGTCTTGCTCAGTAGCAGCTTTAAATCCTTCAAACTGGTCTTTCAATTTGTCAAATCGCTCTTTGTAAGTGAGATCCAACGCTTTCCGTTCATCGTCGGCCTTCTCAAACTCAGCTAATTTATTTTCAGCAGATCGTCTTTTGTCTGCTTCTTCTTTTAGTCTGTAAGAAGGAATCATATCACCTTTATCAGTAGGTGTGGACTGAGACACACTATTATCAGGAGTGGCGCCTGTTGCTTCGTCAGAAGCTGGGATTGTTTTTACGTCTTGCTCATTTGCCATGACTGTACCTCGTTATCGTTTCGAGTTTACGTTTAATTTGTTATACATAGTAATAGTTCGTTATTCTTGATTGTCCTCGTTATGATCTGTATTTTCATCATCTTCATCATCTTCATGGAAAGAATTATGAGAAGAGTTATCATTGTCTTCGTGAGAAGAGTTGTGAGAAGAATCAGAAGCTATTCCTAACTCTTGGGTT
>JADFJY010000115.1 GCA_022565935.1 Nitrososphaerota archaeon | reverse complement strand
GGATAAGAATCAAAGACTGGCTCAACCATCTTAAAATATTCTAGAACTTTCTCTCGATATTCTTCTCTTGTGGGTTTTTTGATTCCTTTCATTCTGAACCAAATTACTGCCCAACTTGAGCCCACAATATGTGGTAATTGATCAAATGCTCTTTGAATCTCATATCGTTCGTCGTTTCTCATGATTCTTGCAGAAACTTTGAAGCTGATTTTGCAAAATATGTTACTATCATGTCAGCCCCTGCTCTTTTAATCGAATATAGGATCTCTTCAGTAATGTCTTTTTCATTTACGTAACCTAATTGTGATGCAGCTTTTACTAATGCATATTCTCCAGAGACACTATACGCTGCAACAGGAATGTTAAATCTTCTTCTAGTCTCTGCTATTAAATCCAAGTAAGATAATGCAGGTTTTATCATTACAATGTCTACTCCTTCGTTGATGTCTGTTTCAACTTCTAGCATTGCTTCTCTAGCGTTTGTGTATGGAACTTGGTATGTCTTTCTATCACCAAATTTTGGTGCACATTCTGCTGCATCCCTAAATGGTGCATAAAAGTTTGAACTATGTTTAGCTGAATGTGACATTATTGAAACATCAGTGAATCCTTTTTCATCAAGTGCTTTTCTTATTGCCGCAACTTGACCATCCATCATTGCAGATGGTGATACTGTATCAACTCCTGCCATTGCTTGACTAACAGCGATCTTTGCAAGTGTATCAAGACTAGTATCATTATCAATCTTCTCTCCTTGAATTATTCCACAATGCCCCGTAGATGTAAACTGACAGAGACAAACATCAGCCATTATTACAATTTTATCTCCAAAATTTTTCCTTATCTGAGCAATTGCTTTTTGAACAATTCCATTTTCATCAAATGCAGAAGATCCAGTTTCATCTTTTTTAGTTGGAATTCCAAAAAGCATGATTGCAGGAATTCCTAAATCAGTAATTGTTTCTACCTCATCATTGATGTCATCTAATGGAAGTCGCTCTATTTCTGACATTGACTCTATCTTAATTCGGGTCTTTAGATCTTCTTGAACAAATACTGGACAAATGAAATCTTTTGAAGAAAGCGTGGTTTGCTGAACTAGTTCTCTCATTTTCTCTGATGTTCTCAGTCTCCGAAGACGTCTAGATGGAAATGACATATCAGAAATTCTCTTTGGGTAAAATATAATCTTAGTCTGTCTGGTTCTGTTTTTTATAGTCAAATAGTTTGCTTGCTATTTCCACAACATCAGGTTTGCCCTGCTCTGATGCTTTTCTGATATTATTCATTGGCGTAGATACAATACTTTCAACAACTGCTTTTGTTAATTCATCAATAATCTTGATCTTTTTCTCATCTTTTTCACCTAGCATCTGAAGTGCTTTTTGTAATTCTTTTTCTCTAAGATACTCTATGTTCTTGAATACTTCTTTTACAAGTGGTTCTGCTTCTAGTCTTTTCATTGAGGCTTCTAATACAATTACTTCTTCGTTAATTATATTTTCAATGGTTTTTACCTTGTTTAATCGTGAATTCATGTTCTTTTCAACCATCTCTGCAATCTGATCAAGATTCATCAGTTTAACGCCACCAATAGTTGCAACTTTCTCATCTACTGTTCTTGGATTTGATAAATCTAAAATCATCATTCCATTCTTCTTGTCTTTCATAGCATCCATGATTCTTTCATGTGTTACAAGAAAATATGGTGCAGTTGTTGCAACAAATATTACATTATAATTTTCAAATCCTGAAAAAACTTTTTCAAATTTGATTGGCACACCTCCCATTGTCTCACAAAATGTATGTGATCTTCCAATAGTTCTACTTGTAACATCAAATGCATATCCTCTTCTTTGTAATGATTTTGCAACAAGAGTGGATACTTCTCCAGTTCCAATCAATAAAATTCTCTTTGTCTTTAATTCATCGATGTTCTCTTCTGCAAGTTTCACTGCCATGGAACCAACTGAAATTCCGCCACGACCTATTCCACTAGAGTTTCTAATTCTAGTTCCAACTCTAATTGCTTTATCAAATAAAGTGTTAAGATGTTGTCCTGATGCTTTTATCTTTCTAGCAGAAGTAATGGAGTTTTTTATCTGACCTAGAATCTGTTCTTCTCCTAATACCATAGAGTCTAATCCTGATGTTAATTTTAACAGATGATGTATTGCCTCTTGATTTTCAACAAACACCACATTTTCATTAAATATTTCTTCATCAAGTCCAGTAAGTGATGCCCATGTTTTCTTGATTTTCTCTTGATCATATGTTTGTGATTTACCAAATAATTCAATTCTGTTACATGTTTGAATAATTACACACTCATCTAGTCCTGAATGAATTTTGAATTGCTCATATGCATTATCCATATCTTTTATTGTAAACTTTTCAAGAATGTGAATTGGTGAATTACGAAAAGTTACACGTGCATTGATAATATTTTGATTCATTTCCAATTCCTCAACATTGTAATGGCTTGCCTTTCAGCTTTTTTTAGATGCCCGTCTTTTATTAACTGTTCAATCTTATTATCAACCATTATACTATGAAGATATTTTTTTCTCTGAGTTTGAGTGTGTATACTTTCTTTTGCTAGGTTTCTTGCGATCTTTTGAATCTTGATTTGAGCAATGTCTTCTTTTGTGATAATCTTTTTGTATA
>JADFJY010000036.1 GCA_022565935.1 Nitrososphaerota archaeon | reverse complement strand
CAATCAAGATGGTTTTAATGATGGTTTAGTTATTACACATCCAGAATGGATTAAAGAAATTCACAGAAATTATTTAGATGCAGGAGCTGATTGTATTGAAACAAATTCTTTTGGTTCAAACAAAATCAAACTAGATGAATATGGTTTTGGTGATCAAACAGTTGATTTTAATAAAAAAATTGCACAACTAGCAACTAAAGTTTGTGAAGAATATTCAGAAACACCACGATATGTAATTGGTTCTATGGGTCCAACAGGTTTTCTTCCCAGTTCAACTGATCCTGACTTGGGACAAAAACCACTTGATGAAATCCGTGAAGCATTTGAGCTACAAGCAGAAGGATTGATTCTTGGAGGTGTTGATGCATTACTTATTGAAACAAGTCAAGATATATTGGAAGTAAAATTAGTAATTGAGGCATGTCACAATGCCATAGAAAAGACTGGCAAAAAAGTTCCAATCATTTCTAATACTACTTTGGATCAATATGGAAAAATGCTACTTGGTACAAATATCCAAGCTGCATACACAACTGTTTCTGGTATGGGAATTGATGTGTTTGGATTGAATTGCTCAACTGGTCCAATTGAGATGAATCCAAGTATTAGATGGCTTGATGAGCAAAATGAACATACTTTATTGGTAGTTCCAAATGCTGGAATGCCTGAAAATCAAGGAGGAAAAGCAGTTTACAAGATGACTCCAGAAAAGATGAGTGATGCACTAGGTGATTTTCTTGATCAATACAAAAAGGTACGAATAATTGGCGGTTGTTGTGGAACAACTCCTGAACACATCAAAGCCCTAAGAAAAGTTATTGACGAAAAAGCCAATTCTCTCAAGGGTTAAGTATTTAGAAAAACTGAGGTGATTTTATAATATTGACTATTCCTAGAGTAAGTTCTGCACTCAAAGCAGTTGATCTAAAACAACTTCCAACTCCTCTAATTATTGGAGAAAGAATTAACACACAAGGTTCTCGTAAAGCAAAGAAGCTAGTTCTTGCTGATGATTATGATGGTCTAGTTGATTTGGCAAGAGTTCAGGTTGAAGATGGTGCTCATTGTCTTGATGTTTGTGTTGCAACCACTGAACGTTCTGACGAAAAAGAGTTTATGATTAATCTTGTAAAAAGATTAAGTTTAGAAATTGATGCACCACTTGTAATTGATTCAACTGACCCTGAAGTTATTGAAGCATCAATAAAACAAATTCCAGGAAGACCAATTATTAATTCAATTAATCTTGAAGGAGATGGTAGTAGATTTGAAAAGTTAGCACCAATAATGGCAAAATATGGATTGCCTTCTATTGCGTTGTGCATTGGTCCAAATGGCATGGCAAAAACTCCACAACAAAAAGTCGATACAGCTGAACTTCTTTATGAAACTGGAAAAAAATATGGATTAAAAATTGAACAATTTATTTTTGATGTTCTTACATTTACTTTAGCTACGGGCGAAGATGAATTTCTTGATGCAGGAAAAAATACACTAGAGGGAATTCGCCTTGTTAAAGAAAAATTTCCAAACTCATTTACTACATTGGGTCTAAGCAACATCAGCTTCGGTCTTGCTCCATATGCAAGAAAAATTATCAATTCAGTATTTTTGTATCATGCACTAAAGTCTGGACTTGATACAGTCATTGTAAATGCTAAAGAGATTGTTCCTTATGGTGAGATTGATGAGAAAGAGCGAAAACTTACTGAAGATTTAATTTTTAACACTCATCCAAATGCATTATCTGAATTAATCACTTATTTTGAAAACGTAGGTTCTCAAAGTGGCACTACTGTCAAAAAAGTTGATGTTGATCCTTCTTGGCCTCCTGGAAAACGTGCTTACTTTAGAATTTTAAACAGACTCAAAAATGGAATTCAAAATGATGTTGTATCTGCAATAGCAGACAAGTTAGGTAAAACTGAACTAATCAAAGAAAGTGATGGAATTCTATCTTTAGATGCTCCTCAAGAAATTACACATGATGGAGCAATTAGAACACTCAATGAAGATCTGCTTCCTGCAATGAAAGAAGTTGGTGACAAATTTGGTGCAGGAGAATTAATCTTACCATTTGTTCTCAAATCAGCTGAGTGTATGAAAGCAGCAGTTGATGAACTTGAAAAATATTTGCTAAAAAAAGAGGGAGTAAGTAAAGGAAAACTTGTTTTGGGAACAGTTTATGGTGATGTGCATGATATTGGAAAAAATTTGGTAAAGACAATCTTTCAAAATAATGGTTACACAGTATATGATTTAGGCAAACAGGTTCCATTACAAAAATTCTTAGAAAAAATTGATGAAGTCAATCCTGATGCCATAGGTTTGTCTGCATTATTAGTTTCAACATCAAAGCAGATGCAGTTTTTTGTAGAACATGCAAGAAAAAATAAAATGAATCTTCCAATTCTATGTGGTGGTGCTGCAATTAACACTAACTACATTAATAGAATTGCAAAAATTGATGGAATCTATGAACCTGGTGTGTTTTATTGTAATACAATGTTTGAAGGACTCAAAACAATGGATATTTTGGTTTCAGATGGAAAACGAAAACTTTTAGCTACATGGAAAGAAAAAATAGAAAACTGGAAAGAAAAATCTACTGTAACAGTAGATTCTGCAAACCTTCCAAAGAGTAACATTAAACCCGTAGAATCTCCAATTCCTAAAATAATTGGAGAACCAATTCGTCTAAAGAATGATCAAATCAAGATGGATGAAGTTTGGCAGATGATTAACAAAAAATCATTATTCAAGCTATCTTGGGGTCTTAGAGGAAAAGCAGGAACTGAATTAGAGGAGGAGCATGAAGATTTGTTAAATCAATGGAAGATTCGAATTATTCGAGAAAAACTCTTTGAGCCAGAGATCGTTTATGGGTATTTTCGATGTCACAATAAAAATGGAAAATTAATTGTTGAAAATCCTTCAGGTGATGATGTAGAATTTGATTTCCCACGTTCTACTAAACAAGAACATCTCTGTCTGACTGATTATTTTGGTGAGGATGACATTGTTGCATTCCAATCAGTAACTGTAGGCAACAAAGTAGTAGAAAAAATAGAAGAATGGAACAAAGAAGACAAGTATACTGATGCTTACTATTTGCATGGATTGGCAGTTGAAGTGGCAGAAGCCTTAGCAGAATGGATTAATCAAAAAATCAAATCTGAACTAAATCTAGAACAAGGTGGACTCAGATACAGTTGGGGGTTTCCTAGCTGTCCAGACGTATTACAACATAATTTTGTTTGGAAACTTTTGCAACCAGAAAAATCTGGAATGACGTTAACTGAAGCTGGTCAAATTATACCTGAGCAATCAACTGCAGCAATTGTTGTTCATCATCCACAAGCAAAATACTTTGTACTTTAACGAGATAATTTTTCTAAAAATTCATTCAAGCCATTAAAATCACTGGGTGATGTAATCAACACATCACCTGTAATTTCATGTACTTTTTTTACAAATTTATCAAATTCTTGACTGTATGATGCTAATTCTAAATTCAAAAATTTGGCAGATTTTTCATTTTTTTCAGAAGGGAATAATATAATTGGAATTACTGAAAATCCTTTTAGATTATCAAAAAGATTTTGAACTTGTTGTAGGTTTTGAACTACTTGTGTCATGAATCCTTTAGGATTTGCTTCTAATTTTTTTGTAATTTTAGAAAAATTAGGTTTATTTGAAATTGAGAGATACAAATCAATTTTTGAATCTACACCTTGTTCTTTTAGTCTCTTTACAGTTGCACTTGGAATCTGTCCTGAATCTACTTTTCCAGTTTGTGATGGATCACCCATGAGTACCAAAATTCCTGAAAAACCTATGGTAATACAATTCTCTACAAATTCAGAAATCTCTTTTTCATTCTTGTCTCTAACTCTTAGACTAACTGTAATTGGTAACTGTGGAATTTCATTTCTAATAATTCTTCCAACTTCTATTGGTGAAACTCTTTGATATCCTAATACATTTTCCGTTAGATGTATTGCATCACATTTTTCTGAAATATTTTTTATTTTTTTGATAAATTTTAGAATTGATTCATTTGTATCTACATCCGACAAAATCTTTGGTGGATTAGCTTCATATCTAATTGTCATATTGTCATTTTTTCTATCCTTGGTTAAAACCTTTGAATACCAAAACCCGTGTGTAATAGTAGGAAAAAATAAAATGCTTTTAGATGAATTAAAATTAATATTTTCAAGTCCCATAAATCCTGTGATTAAAACTGATGAAGAATTTAGATTGGCATCAGTACTTGTAGTAATTTATGGTAAGGAACCAATTGTAGTGATGACTGAAAAACCTAAACATATGAAATTTCATGCAGGTGAAATTTCATTTCCTGGTGGAAAATTGGATGTTAATGATTCAAATCTTTTACAAACAGCATTGCGTGAAACTAGTGAAGAAATTGGACTTACAATTTCTAAAGAACAGGTAATTGGTCAACTAGAACCTGTTGTTACTTTGAATTCTGGTTTTTTGATTTTACCATTTATCTCAATTATTGATGAAATTCCAACACTTGCTGCAAACTCTGAAGTTGAAAAAATTTTTCATATTCCACTAGAACCATTTTTAAAAACAATGGCAAATGATCCTGATCCATCTCATAATCTAATTCAAGCAATGTATACTTTTGAGTATCAAAACCAAATAGTGTGGGGTGCTTCAGCAAGAATCCTAAAACAAATTCAAAATCTAATAAAATCCTGAGATTCATTTAAAAAGAGCTCTCCGTGCCTGAAATTCTATGGCTGCACGTAAGTCCTCTCCAAGAAAAATCCGTCTGTTAAAAAAGACAAGACAAGCAGTCCCAGTACCAGCTTGGATAATTCTTAAAACAAAGCGAGCTGTTAGAACAAATCCAAAGCGTAGAGCTTGGAGATCAACTGATGTGGAGGTAGGATAGTTGTCTCAAGAATTAGAAAGAGTCTATACTATTAATTTAGGTAAAGTTTTGCTCTCACAACCACAACATAGAGCTGTTAGAGCAATTAACATGATTAGAGAATTTGCTCGTCATCACATGAAAGTTGAGACAATCAAAATTGAAGAAGAAGTAGCTCATCAAATTTGGGCAAGGGGAGCTCGAAGTCCTCCAAGAAAAATTAGAGTTAGATTAACTAAAACTGAGGATGGATATATTCTTGTTTCTCAATATGTAGAAGAAGAATCTGAAGTAACTCCTGAAAAAGAAACAAAGAAAGTTGAAGACAAAGTAGAAGAACCAACTACAGAAACAAAGAAAGTTGAAGACAAAGTAGAAAAACCAACTACAGAAACAAAGAAAGAAACACCAACTCAAGAATCTTCAAAGAAACCATCTACAAAGAAAGAATCTTCAAAGAAACCATCTACAAAGAAAGAATCTTCAAAGAAACCATCTACAAAGAAAGAATCTTCAAAGAAACCATCTACAAAGAAAACATCAAAAAAATAGTTACTTTCAAAAAATTTTAGTTTTAAAAAATTATTTTATTCTAATTGGTATAGATCTAATTTAAAATCAATGCTACAATCTGGTGTAGCCCAATCAAGTGTATCTTCTTGTGGAATCATTCCAAGTGGATCATAATTGTCAAATTTTGTCATTCCTTGAATGGATGATAATAATACTACTTTGGATTCATCAGCAGATGATATCATATCTATTTGTGAATTACTTTCACTTAGAATTCCACTAGTAAGATTTGAAATTGAATTTAATACTCCCACAGGAATATTATTTCCTCCAACTACATACAACATTGAACGTTTTATTGCATTTGGTGGAGCATTTTCATAGAGCATTTTCAGTGAATCTCTTAGTGAATCTTCAATATTTTGTCCATCTTTGCTTGTTGTGAGAATGTTTGTTTCAGCAGACATTTCAGATGAACCAAGTGATTTTACTACGTGCATAATTGCAGAGTTTGCAATATCATAACATGCTTTAGGACTCAAATCTGGATTACTCTCAAGTAAAGAGTCATTATCAAGCACAATGGTGCATTCAGAGTTTTCTCTAACTCTTTTTAGGGCAATTCCAGAATTGAAAATTCTATCTTTTTCATACTTGAATGGCATTATTGCAAATGAAATTAGTCCTTTGTCCAATTCTTTACACATCTCTGATATTACAGGTGCTATTGCTGAACCTGCTTTACCAGCCAAGTTGCTCATCATAACTACTGTAGAGTAACCTACAATCTTTGATCTTATTTCGTCTGCAACCTTGTAAGTTGATCCTCTGATTAATTGAACAGATGGATTAACAACTGAATCTGTTGAAACGTGAATAGATGGAGTCTCTGATGAAAAATCTTTCACATCATTACTAATTAAAAGGCAATCAGAATTAATGGAATCTTTGGCTTGAACTGCTAATTTTGAGCCTATTCCGCCTAAACCTATGACTAGAACTGGTTCTTTCATTTGAACACTCATTTCAGATACTATTCCTTGATTAGATAAAAAACCTTCTTACGTTTTTTTAATCAAATTTTAGATCTAAAAAATTTAGCTTGCGATCTTTCCTAGAAGACTGTTTACGGTAACATCTGTAATTTCAATTGTATGGTATTGACCAATGTCTACTTCATTTCTAACAAAGACAGGCTTGTATGCAAAGTTTCTACCTTTAATTCCATCATTTGTTTTTTCATCAAATAGAACTTTACCTGTCCAACCGATCCACTTTTTGTTATTCTCCATCGATGTTTTTCTGATCTGATCAAAAATTATCTTACTTCTTCGCTTAACTTCTGCAACATCAATCTGTTTCCATTCAGCTGCCTCAGTACCAGGTCTTGTACTATACTTTGAAAGATTTACCACATCTGGTTTTACTTCATCAAGTAGATCTACTGTCTTTTGAAAATCTTCTTCAGTTTCTGAAGGAAATCCAACTATAATATCAGTTGAAATGGTAAAGTCACCAAATCTTTCTTTTACTTTTTTTACAATTTCTCTAAAAGTACCAACAGTGTGACCTCTTTTCATATCATGAAGTACTTTGTCGCTTCCACTTTGTACTGGAATGTGGAGAAATTTGAAAACTTTGTCATTCTCAAAAGATTTTATCAAGTCTTCTTTGATTCTTGGCATGTACATTGGATTCATCATACCAATTCTAATCATAAAATCATCTGGAATTTCTACAACTGCATTTACTAGTGATGGTAAGTCAGTTCCAATGTCAAATCCATAACATCCATTATCTGTTGATGTTAACCATACTTCTTTACATCCTTCCTTGATTTCTGTTTGAACTTGTCTAACAATATCTCCTAATCTATAACTTGAAAGATCACCTTTAGATAATTTCGTCTGACAAAAAGTACATTCGCTCATACATCCACTTGCAATCTCTACAATTCCAACTACTGGATTTAGTCTAACTTTTGGAAGTCCTACTTTTGATAAATCAGAATCTTCTAACGCAACCTGTTTTTTACCATTTAATGCTGAATCGATCACCTGAAGTGTCATTCCTAGTGAGTTTGGCCCTAATAGGCTAGCATTTCCTGAGAATTTTTCAACAGTGCTCTTTTCTGCTTTTGGAAAGCATCCTGCAACAACTAGTGGTTTTGATTTTAATGATTTTATTCTATGAATCATCTTGTTTGCAGTAGCATCTTTGACTGAGCATGTAACTATAATATTTAGATCAGATTTTGAAGAATTATCAACTAAAGTGTGGCCTCCATTTACAATCAGTCCTGAAATCATCTCTGAATCAGCAAAACTTGCCGAACATCCGTAAGCCTCTACGAAAATCTTTGCCATACTCTACCCAAACAACAAATCAATTTCTTTGTTACTCAATAATTTCTTTGAGACAACTAACTCTCTGATAGTCTTTTTAGTCTTTAGTGATTCTTTGAATAATTCTGCAGATTTTAGATATCCTATTTTTGGAGTTAGTAATGTAACCATCACCGGACTATTTTCAATATTCTTACGTAATTTGTTTTTGTTTGCAGTAAGTCCATCAATTAGATTTGCAGAAAATATTGGCAAGAAATTTTTGAGCATATCTGTTGATTCTAGCATACACTTTAGCATTCCAGGTAACATTACATTTAGTTCAAACTGTCCACTTTGCACCGCATAAGAAACTGCAGTATCATTTCCAATTATGTTAAAACAAATCATATTCATACATTCAGCTAGAGATGGATTCACTTTTCCTGGCATAATGGATGAACCTGCATGAACTGCAGGAATTCCAATCTCTGCTAATCCTGCAATTGGACCTGATGCCATTAGTCTAATATCATTTGCAATCTTTCCAATTTCTAGTGCCAAGTTTCGTAAAGAACTTGACATATTAGAAACTGCAAACTTGCTTTGCAAACTATACTGCATATCTTTTTCAGGTTTTAATGAAAGTTTAGAAATTTTTCCAAGTTCTGTTATTACAATTTTTCTATAACCTTTTGGTGTGTTTGCACCAGAACCAACAGCTGTTCCACCAAGAGCAACATTTTGTAATTCTTTTTGTGCTGAAACAATTTCATTTCTTGCTTTAGTAATTGATGTGACGTAAGCTGCAAATTCACTACCAAGTGTTATTGGTAATGCATCCATTAGATGTGTTCTTCCTATTTTTTTAAATGATGAAAATTGTTTTGCTTTTTTAGATAATGACTTTATCAAAACATCAATAGCTGGAATCATTTCTTTAAGATTCATCAAAATTGCAACATGCATAGCAGTTGGGTATGTGTCGTTACTTGATTGTGACATGTTGACATGATCATTTGGATGTAGGAATTGATATTGTCCTTTCTTTTTGTGAAGTACTTCTAGTGCAACATTTGCAATTACCTCATTAGAATTCATGTTAAATGCAGTACCTGCACCCGAATTGATCATATCTACTACAAACTGATCAATATATTTTCCAGACAAGATTTTATCACATGCAGAAACTATAGCTCTTCCACGTTTTGTATCAATGGCTTTTGTCTTCATGTTTGCTAAAGCCGCAGAACGTTTAATCATTACAAATGACTTTATCAGATTTTCATGACTTTTGTTTCCTGTGACATGATATTGTTTGATTGCTCGTCCTGTAAACGCTCCATAATATGCATCAGCTGGGATTTTGACTTTGCCAAGTGAATCTTTGTCTAATCTAAATTTCATATTGACTTTATACGAAATTATCTATTATTATTCATTTTTTTAGATGATTTCTTAATTTCATAATTTGGGAAATGACAATTATTATATAGGAATCACCATTCACGTTGGATTATGAATAAGCGTATTAGTATGCTCTTTACAATTACAGCAGTAGCTGTAATGGGAGCAACCTTATTCGGAAGCACATACACACAAACCCAAATTAGCGGACAATCACTTGACATGTCTAAAATGGACATTGATGTGATGGATAAAATCCGTCAAATGGGAGGTTTACAGCTAGTAATGCCTCAAGCATTCGCAGAAACTGATTGTGGTGCACTTGCAGATACTGGACGCAACGTAGTTGAGTTCAATCTAACTGGTGAAAGTGTTTCACTTCCAATTATGGGAGGAAGTACATACAACGCCATGACCTTTAATGGACAAGTCCCAGGACCAACATTAAGAGTTACACAAGGTGATGTTGTAAAAATGACACTTTCAATTCCAGCTGATGAAGTTACTGGTCACGGTAACGATATGCATGCAGCACAAACATCAGCTTTGACCTTTGACTCCGTTAATCCTGGAGAAACAAGTGAATTCTGTTACATTGCTGAATCCGCAGGTGTTTTCAAATACCACTGTTCTGGTGTCCACTTAGTTGGAATGGACCAACATGTACTTTCCGGCATGTACGGAATTGCAATTGTTGATCCAGCAAATGGATACAAGAAATTAATGGTAGAGAAAACATCAGTTAGCGGCGGCGAAGTATCATTAGATAGACAGTTCTATAGTGCAGATGCATTAGAGTTCACACTGCAATTCAACCAATTGTATTTGACTGACGACGGCAATTATGATGCAGGAGCAATGTTCCAACATCATAATACTGCAACAGTTATCAATGGAATACAATTTGCTTATGTTCCAAACATGGCACACAATTTACTCATTAAAGGTGATGTAAATAAAAACATATTTGTAGCACAACCATGGAATGGTCTTGAAAACAAGCAGTATCAATCACAACTCTTGTATGTTGAACTTGATCAACATGTAAGACTCTTCATTGAGAATCATGGTAACGAGCCAGTATTCTTCCACATTGTTGGAGAAATACTCGACAGAGTTGTCCAGGGCAATCGAGTTCAATCAGCAGCAACTGAAACATGGTTGCTTGGCGGTTCACAGAACATGATTGTAGATGTTGTTTTTGATGAACCAGGAGCTTATGCACTAGTAAACC
>JADFJY010000114.1 GCA_022565935.1 Nitrososphaerota archaeon | reverse complement strand
CACAAGATTATTTTGTTCAAGATTTTTCAAGTGATGTTGTACTGCCTTGTAGTCTAAACCTAGCTCTTTTGAAAGTCTATGTGTATTAGATGGAGTGTTTCTAAGATATGAAATAATTCTAATTCGATTCATCCCACCTCTTGTTGCTACAAAGACAAACCAGAAGAGTCTCTTAGTTTCTGGGTGAGTTTTGGTTTCGAGTGATTTTACGGTTATTGCTCTCATTTTTAATCAATATTGCAAGCATGCAAGCAATATATAACGTTTTAGCCTAATTGCAAGCATGCAAGCATTTTATATATCAGTATATTTTATGATCTGTGATGTCAAAAGTACTCTATGTTAGGGGATTTAATGAAAAACTTCATAATGAATTAGACGATCAAGCCAGAAAAGAAGGAATTTCACCTGCATCTATTCTTGAGAATGCATTTGAAGAATGGCTAAAAAACAAAAAAGAGATTCCTACTAAACATTATCTAGTCATGTATTCAGATGATAAATCATTACTAAATTTTATTCGAAAGGTAAACGAGTTAGATGATAAAGATTGGATGCATGTTACATGTGGTTCTCAATCTCATATTGGAGTAAAGTTTTTGAAAAAGCATGGTTGGTTTGATGCTACTATTTCACCTTACACTCAAGGAATAAAAAATCCAGAAAAATATGCATCTGAGGTTTTTGATCATCTTGAAAAGATTACAACTGGTAAACAAACATGCTTTATTGGATTCATGACTGAAGATATTGCTCATAATCATTCACTTCATAAAGCAAATGAAATTGAAAAAATATACAACACTAAAAAAATTGGCGGTGTTGTGTTTTGTCCATATGACATGAGAAAGTTAAACAATTTTGATTTCACTGAAATGTTTAAACTATTCAAAAATCATGATGAGATTTTTATTCTCAAAGAAAACGAAGTCTATAAACTTAGTTTAGACAAAACAAATCATGCAAAATTATTTTTGTAAGATCTGGTTATAACTTGGTAGTAAATCGGCAATTTTTCTATAAACAAGAAAATTAATTTGTATTCATGAATCAAAAAATGAAATACATTGGATTGCTTGCAATCTTACCTCTTGCAATGATAGCATTAGCACCAGAATTTGTTGATGTTGCACATGCACAAAAAGCAGAGGGAAGTCCAGCAAGCCAATCACCAAAATCCTATGGATCAGCAACTAGCGACGTAGTTTGTGGAGCAAGCCTCTGCAGCACGCCTGCAGGAAGCGCAGATCCAGTAAACGAAGGAAAAGCACAATAGAAAGCTAGAGAATAATTAAAAAATTCTCTTTCCTTTCTTTTTTTTATTTTTTTTAGAATCTAAAATGATTTGGTTATAATTTGGGTAAATCATTAAATGATAATTTTTTGTATTTCTAGCATGAAATTAGTTAACGTTGAACAAGTTCTACAGAAAAAATCCATTAACCCTTTTAGTTCTAGACCAAAGTATCCTGATTTTAGATTTCAATGTCCAAGTTGTGGTTCCCTTGAAGTCTATCTTACCTGGGAAAATGAAAATACTCCATTAAAAGGCAAATGTCTTGACTGTACAAAAAATTGGAATGGTGGATATCTTCTGTGAAAGTCTTGATGATTTTAAGGAGAAGAAATGTCATCTAAAGGAATTGAATCTGGTAATCCACAACAGATCAAAATGTTGTTATGGTCTACTTTTGCAGGATCAAAAGGTTGTATTAACAGAGTAAAAATTGTTTTACAATTAAAAAAAATGCCTTTGAATACAAACCAGCTATCCAAAGAACTAAGATTAGATTACAAAGTGATTGAACGTCACTTGGAAATATTAGAACAGAATGAACTAGTTACTAAAGTTGGAAATAGATATGGAAGTACTTTCTTTCTTTCTTCATTACTAGAACATAATCTTAATCTGTTTGATGAAGTAGCTGATAAATCAAAAAACTGCAAAGAACAATAAAAATAATTCAGTTTTAATTTGGTTTCAATTTGGTTTGTAATTGGAAAAGTCTCTATTAATGTTTAAGCTTTAAACAATTCATAGAATCCCTCAGAAGATCAATGCCTCATACCTCCCCAATTTTTGGGGGATTCTTCCTAATTCGTTTTCTTTTGTATCAAAAAGTTAACTGAAATAAATTTGGTTGTAATTTGGATAAATTGGTATAAACAAATTTCAACAAAAGCAATTATGAAAACAAGAATGATGAACAGAGGTACTAAGTTACTCTATCGTGAGAGTTGCCCCCCAAATTCAACTGGCACACTATACCAAAAATGCCAAGAAAATAGCATGGCGAGTTTACCTCCAGGCACTATAATTTCTACAAAACGTGGAACTAGTAGAATGAAAGTTGCTGATTATCCCAAAGTGAGCAACACTGTACCAAACTGGGGATTCATAACAACAGCTAGAGGCACAGCGGCACGTGGGAAGAATCTGAATTAATTTTAAACTAAGTTAACAGTTAGTATCAAATATTTATCAGAAAAATATCTAATATTTTCACAATATTATTTTACAAGCCTTGGTCTTTCATCTACAAAGAGTCTACCTTTTTGGGGATAAAAATGGACGCAAATTTTTAGATTCTGTTTAATTCTCACAAATTACCTGACTTGTTTCTCCACCATCATAAAGTAAGACTATTGCATCAATATCACATTCAGATGCATATGGAAAATTTGTTTCAATTA
>JADFJY010000113.1 GCA_022565935.1 Nitrososphaerota archaeon | reverse complement strand
CTCCGTCAAGCCAAGGATCAATAAAATTTTAGTTTTTGATTCATCTGTTCTATCTTCAATCATAATTGATGCAGAGTTTAACTGTGTGATTCTCAATCAATAACGCTCATTTCCTAGGTATTAAAAATGATTAATTGCCATTTTTACTCTAATTTCTAAAATAAGAGAAAAACGGGTAGAGAATAGTGACAATAATTTATCGGTTCAGATCTTCCAGGGAATGTCATCTATGCCTTTTCTTTTATTGATTAAACGGCCCATTACAAAAAACAAATCAGACAGTCTATTAAGATATTTGATGCAATTTGAATTGATTTCATCTTTTTCACTTAATTGAACCACTTGGGTTTCAGCTCTTCTTACAACAGTTCTTACATAGTGCAATTGTGCAGCAGCAATATTTCCTCCTGGTAAAATAAAATTTGTCAATGGATGTAGTTCTGATTCAAATTTGTCAATATGTTTCTCCAATCTTTCAACCATATCTAATGAAACTCTATTTTTTGTATCATGTAGATTTGGATTTGAAAGATCTGCCCCAACCAAAAATAGATCATTTTGAATGTCTGTTAAAATTTTTGAAATATCTTCATCCAATGAATTTGTAAGAACCATTCCTAGCGCGGCATTTGCTTCATCTACTGTTCCATATGATATAATTCTGGGATGAGACTTTGATATTCGAAAATTTCCTTGAAGACCAGTGTTTCCGCCATCCCCAGTCTTGGTATAAATCTTCATCAATGTACCATACCAAAATTAACTATTATGTTGTTCGAAAATTCACAATATGAAAATTCATTAGTAGAAAATATCCATAATATAACATGATACTAGATTTTTTAAAAACTGCTGCAAATCTCAAAAAAATCTCTAGACAAGGATGGATAGACAAACTATCACTAAATAATCCTGAATCAGTTGCAGACCATTCCTATTCAATGGCAGTAATGAGCATGGTAATATCTGATTTAGAAAATTATAATTCTGAAAAAATTCTCAAAATGGTTTTACTGCATGATTTGGCTGAATCAAAAATTGGTGACTATACCCCTCAACAACTAAGCAGTGAAAAAAAGACCAAGCTTGAAAATAGTGCATTTGATGAAATTATTGAAAATTTACCAGACTTGATCAAAACACAGTATTTACAAATTTGGCAAGAATATCAAGAAAACACTTCCCCTGAATCAAAAATTGTACATCAAATTGATAAATTAGAGATGGCTCTTCAAGCTAAAATATATCAAAAAGATGGCCAGTCTCAAGAAAAACTTGAGTCCTTTTTTGAATCTGCAAAGGCAGACATTACTGATCCTAAATTAAAAGAATTATTTACAAAGATCATCAAAGATAGAGTAGAATAATGTCTGAAAAAAGCAAAGATGAGTTAATTGATGCGCAAAAACAGATCATAGGAATTTTGTTTGAAGTGATTAAAAGACTTCAGGCAAACAATGATCTGGATGGTGAATATTTTCAGATAATTGCAAAAGATAACAAAGATGAAACCCGTCTCAAAAAAATTCTTGATGAGAGAACAGAAAATGCAAAAATTGTTGGGCGATTACTAGAAAAACTAGAGACTTAGTCCTCACAACCACACTCATCATCAGAAATAACTCTTAGATGAGCAGTTTGTTGGTATTTGTCTTGAATGTAATTTGAAAGATTGGTAATTCTGAGTCGAGATTTCTTACTTTTCCAACTTCCCTCATTTTCAAACCAGAATTCAATTTCATCAACATTATATCTCTCACCACTCTCAACAATAGTTTTGAAGATAGATTTGATCTCATCAACTTCTGATTCTGATATGTTTGACTTGTCTTCAACTAGGGTAGTCATTTCATTTAGTTTGATTATCACATTGTTTGTTAGAGGCACAAGTTCATAACATCTGAGATTCTATAACAATCTTCTGTAAAGAAACTGTTTTTATAACAACTCGATAAATTGGGAGGCATGCAATATTTCCAGGCCTTAAAACTTGGTCAAAAAAGAGTTGCTGAGGCAAGAGAATACCTTAACAAATTGACTAACGGAAAAGCAATGCCTGCACTAGCCTTAATTGACAACAAATCTAATGTCTGGGAGCCTGTAGGCGAAGAGAATCTTTATGCATTTGTTGATGAATCAGTAGGTTTTGTTTTAACTGACAATAGCGGTTATATTCTGGCACTAGTTGACAAAACTGGTTCTTCAAAGACAATAGTTCAAGGTGTGACAAAGCAACAAAAAGAAAACTTGGAAAAAGCATTTGAAAATGATAATGTTCCAAAATTTGAAGGTAAGGTTATTCTTCCAGTTTAGTTTTTAGCCTTAAAACGTAAACTTTTAGTTATCTAGGGTAGAGAATAGTAAAATGAGCAAGTTTTCTCAAGAGATCGAAGTTCGCGGTCACATAATTGACTCTTTGATTTTAACTAAGATCTTTGATAGAATAATGGACCTTAAAGGAGAATTTCAAGTACAAGAAATTGATATTGGGAAGAGAAAAAAAGATCAATCCTATGCACGGTTACTTGTTAAAGGAAAAAATCAAAAACATCTGGATAATATTTTAGAAACAATTTATCGAGAAGGGGCAGTATCAAAGATTCAAAAAGAAATCATATTAAAAAAATCTCCAAAAAACTATGTAATGCCTGATAAGTTTTACAGTACAACAAACAATCACACACAAGTTTTCTATAAAGGGAAATGGATTCAA
>JADFJY010000112.1 GCA_022565935.1 Nitrososphaerota archaeon | reverse complement strand
CCAATAGTTGATTCGCCTCCCTGATAAATTGCTGGAATATTTTTTGTTTCGTAAATATTCTTTTTATTTTTATAACCATATCCACTTGGAGAAGCGTCAATTACCAAATCACAATCATCAAGTACAGATTCTATACTCCCTGCAATTTTATAATTTGAAAAATCATCTAGTTTTTTTTCTGGTACATAGACATTCAAACCTCTAGAATTGGCAATCTCTACTTTGTCATCTGGAGTGTGTTTACCTACTCCAATAACTGTAATTTCTGGATCATCTTTAAAGAACGAAGTAATTCTACTGCCAATAGATCCATAACCATTAATGAAAATTTTCTTCATAAATTCTGTATAATAGTCCCATTTATTTAGATTCAACTTCATTGAATCCCAAGTATTTTCTTGAGAGATTTGAGTTAAATGATGATTATTTCAAAACTTTTCCAAGTTCATCATTGATTACACGTGAAAAACTAACATGCTCCGTTGATTTAGAAATCTTCTTTGATTGAACAATTCTCAATTTTTTTACAAGATCATCATCTAATACAATTGTTATTCTTTTTGACATGTTAATGAAAATCATGAATTTTATACAGTATTTATCTAATTCGTTCATGAATGCAACTTCATATTTGACTCAAGTATTATCAAACCAATTTCACATTATAATTTATCTAACATGACTTTCTAGTAACAAGTTGGGATTTTGACCGTTTACTTAGATTCTAAACTTTTTTGTTTTCCATTTGAATTTTATACTGCACAATTTCTAAAATTATAATATTATGGGATTTCTATCCAATTTCCAAAAAGATCTGAAAAGTGCAAAGGCAGAGAAAGCTGCCCAAATTAACGGCAAAAACCTCAAAGAATTACTAAAAAAGTTCTCAGAAGAACGAGATAGAATAGAAAAAGATACTGGATCAAGACCACAAATTGATGAAAGTACACAGCTGTTTATGCAAAAAATTCTAAATGTATGGATTTCAGAAGGAAAAGAAATTGATGAAGAGAAATTCTGGAACGAAGTAGATCATAACAGACAATTTACTCATACAGTTGAATATTATGAGATTAAACGCTAGAATTCAATTAACTAAGAATTAGGCTTGCTGACTCAAAATAGTTATCAATACCATATGATCCATTTTGGAAATTTTGAAGATTGGAGATGTTCCAAGATGGAAGATTTTTTTTGGAGATTTTGATTCCGATAATAATCTGTTTTTTGAAAAAATTGACCAAAAAGGACTCAAATAACTAAATAATTATCCACTGGTATTATCGGTAAAACCTCCGTAAGTATACTAGAAAATGAACCGATATCACTTAGTGGGAATTTCACTAATAATAGGGGCCATATTGGCAGTATCAAGCACAAGCTATCAAGAAGCACATGCCACAGATATTAATGAAGTAATGATAAAAATGATACAAGTAAACAGTAACCTATCAGATCTAAAAAATGTTGATACCAACTTTGATAAATTAACTATGGGCAAGACTTCATTTAAGATTAAGCAGATTCAAGATTCATTATTAGAAATTAACAAGATAAATGACAGAAACAACGATAATGTAAACAAAATATATGAATATCTCAAAATCAATTATAATACAGAACTTGAAAAATATCAAAAAAATGTGATCTTAGAAGTTTCAAAAATCATTCATAATCAACCTGCTGAAAAGATCAAAGAAATGTATGATGAAGTCAAAGATGAAGGTCTACCCCCTCGCCAAGGCGAAGAATCCACCGAAGACCGAGTTCATCGATATTTCGGGCCTCTCCTACAACACCATCTCGCCCAATGATTTCAGCTTCTACGAGGACCTGAATCAGCTGATCCAAAAAGAACCGATCGACGCGCTCGATCCCGAACCCCGAGGGCTGGTGGCTTCTATCGGCATCGTCAAGGGCAAGCCGTTCAAGCCGGACGCGAGGATGAAGAAGCTTCTCACCGATGCTGTCGCTATCGGCAACGCCACCGCCCGGGCCATCGTCTTCCAGTCGCGCGATAAAGCGGCCTACTTCTATCCCGACAGCGACAGCAACTGGGTCATGGCGTACGCCGGAAAGGACGTGTTCTTCGAGGTCGACGGGGCCAGCAATCTCGACGCACGCACCATGTTCTACTACGCATACACGGCGATCAGTCCCGCCATGGCGGTGACCAAGGCCGGGGGGGGCTCGGACTATGGGTTTTCCTACTTGGATTCCGAGAAGCGCCCCATGGACGGCTCCAGGACCTACCGGCTGCATCTCCCGCCCAATGTGCCGGCCAAAGCATTCTGGGCCGTCACCGTGTATGACAGCCAGACGCGCTCCATGTTGCAGGTCAGCAATCTGTACCCCACTTTGGGCAGCCAGACCGAAGGGCTCGAGAAAAACGCTGACGGTTCGTACGACATCTATTTCGGCCCGAAAGCACCCAAGGGCAAGGAGAGCAACTGGCTCGAAACCATCCCCGGAAAGAGCTGGTTCCCCTGTCTCCGACTGTATTCCCCACTCAAGCCCTGGTTCGACAAGACCTGGCGGCCGGGTGAAATCGAGTTGGTTAAGTAGGAAATTTTGGTTTTAACCAAACTACGAGGAGCAAACATGAAGACAATGAAATTTGCGACCGGGTGGATCATGGCACTCGCGTTAGCGACATGCTTCGCCAGCAATAACGCAATGGCCCAGACCACAGATGCGAAGTCGAGCGCTCAAACCCT
>JADFJY010000035.1 GCA_022565935.1 Nitrososphaerota archaeon | reverse complement strand
TTAAAGGTCTTTTTGCACTAGTTGTTTGTGACACTAATTATTCACTTATTTTGAAACTTTGTTCTCTTGAATAAAAGCCTTACCTCCTTCACATAAATTAAAATTACTTAAATTTTTTCTTCTTTTTCTAATAATTATACCAATGATTTCTACTGGATTACAAAAACTGGATGAATTCTTATCAGGAGGAATTCCTGATGGTGTGATTGTTGATATTTTTGGTGGAAATGGAACAGGGAAAACTCAACTATTACTACAATTATCAATAAATTCAATTAAAAATGGCGGCAATGTTCTGTATTTAGACACAACAGGTGGATTCAGACCTGAACGAATATTGGAAATTCAAAAACTATCTAAAAAACAGTTTAATTTTCTCGAAAAAATCACAGTATCGAGAATAACTAATACTTCTGAACAAATAGAATCTATAAAAAATCTTACAAACAGTGATTTTTCTTTAATTGTAATTGATAATGTAACTGATTTATTTTCTTATGAATATAAAAAAGATGAATCTATTTTTGAAAAAAATTCATTATTCATGAAGTACATGCATGAATTATCAAAATTTGTAATTACAAAAAAAATTCCTATTATTGTTACTAATATGATTAGAAATATTGAAGGTAAAGATGTAGAAAATATGAAAAGTGCAATTGATCCTTTTACTCATATCAAAATTCAACTATCTAAAAATCAATCAAAATTTAAAGGAAAAATTTACTGGGTACAAAACAAAGAATACTTTTCTTACCAAATACATACTTCAGGATTAGTTGATTATACTGAAGATATTTAACGGTCAATCATGAAGTTTACCAATGGCAGATATTTTTGATTCAATTCCAATAATTACTATAGTTTTGTTTGCACTTGGACTTGTAGGTATTATGATTTATGAAAGATCAAACTCAAAATCAACAGACGAATCAGACTCTTGAATCTCTATTTGAGAAATTTGGATTCTCCAAACTAACTGAAATTCAGAAAAAAGCTTCACCAATAATTTTACAAAAAAAAGATTGTCTTGTAATTGCTCCTACAGGTTCTGGAAAAACTGAATGTTCTGTAATTCCAATTTTTTCACTTCTAAAAAAATCAAAGAAGAATGGTAAAATTAAAACTCTTTACATCACTCCTCTACGAGCATTAAACCGTGATGTATTTCGAAGAATTACAAAATATGCTCATGAAAATGAGTTATCTATTGAAATCAGGCATGGCGATACTTCTCAAAAAGATAGAAAAAAAATCAGAGACAATCCACCAGACATTCTAATTACAACACCTGAAACTCTTCTAATTCTTTTAACACAAATTAAAATGCTAAATGCATTATCTGATTTAGAATGGATTATAATTGATGAAGTACATGAATTATTAGCTAGTGAAAGAGGTTCTCAATTATCCTTAAGCCTTGAGAGATTAGAAATTAATTCCAAATATCCTCTCACAAAAGTAGGATTATCTGCTACTGTTGGAAATTTTGAAGAAGCAGGAAAATTTATTGTGGGTACTAAAAGAAAATGTGAGATTATTAGAGATAAATCAGTAAGAAAATATGATGTTGAAGTAAAATATGTTGAAGGAACAATTTCTGATGTTGCAGAAAAAATTATCGAATATTTCTTAGAACTAGATTTAAACTCTCCAATACTTCTATTTACTAATACTAGAGGTGAAGCAGAATTTTTAGCTTCAATTCTAAAAGAAAAATCTTCTATCGAAATTGAATTACATCATGGTTCTCTATCAAAAGTAGTTAGAGAAGAAACTGAGCTTACTTTACGAGAAGGAAAACGGGGTATTGTTGTATGTACATCTTCACTTGAATTAGGATTGGATATTGGTTCAATTGAATTGGTGATTCATTATGGTTCTCCTAGACAAGTATCAAAATTGATTCAAAGAATAGGACGAAGCAAACATAATAGAAATGCATCAGCCAAGGGGCTTATTATAACAAATAATCCTGATGATGAATTTGAAGCACGAGCTATACTTGATCTTATTCAAGAAGGTTCAATTGAAGAACAAAAAATTCATGACGGCTCTCTTGACGTTTTAGCTCATCATTTAGTTGGATTATCAATCCAACTTGGAGAAATTTCAGTTAAGCAAGCATTTGAACTTGTAAGAAAAGCTTACCCATTTCGGAATTTACAACTTGAAGATCTAATAGGTGTATTGGACTTGCTTGATTCAAACTATTTGATATTTTTTGATAGAACAAAAATGACTTTTTGGAAGAAAGGGCGTGCATTCAAGTACTATTTTGAGAATTTATCAACAATTCCTGATATTCTAAAATTCAAAGTATTTGATAGTGTAGGCAAAAAAATTATTGGATCATTAGATCAAAGATTTGTAGGTGATTTTGGAGATTCAGGAAATATCTTTGTACTAAAAGGATTACAATGGAGAATACTAAATGTTGATGAAAAATCATTGTCTGTCAATGTTGAACCCTTTCGCGGTGGAGGAATAACTGTTCCATACTGGGAAGGAGAAAGTATTCCTATTGATTACAAAACTGCTAGAAAGGTAGGAAATTTTCGTAGTAAAGTTAAGAATGGTTCACTTGAATTAACCAATAAAATTATTGAAAAATTAAGTTTTAATGAAATTCCTGATGAAAATAACATAATAATTGAATCAAGTAGATCACAAGGTTCAATTGTAATTCATTCATGTCTTGGTACAAAGATTAACTCTACATTGTCTACATTACTTTCTTCAATGTTATCATCAATGCTGGGTTCTGTTGTTGATTCTCGTTCCGATGGTTATAGAATTGTTTTATCTTCTAGATCACGAATTTCAGAAAAACTTTTTCTTGAAGTAATAAAAGATGATTATGATTTATACTCTATTGTGACTGCATCTTTAGCAGGAACTCATAATGTAAATTGGAGAACATGGTGTGTTGCTAAAAAATTTGGAATAGTTGGTCGTGGAGCAGTATATGAAAGGAAATCTGCCCGATTTTTATATGAACGATATTCAAAAACTGTACTTGTACATGAAGCACTACGTGAATTGTTTCATGATAAATATGATCTAAAAAACTCTGATAAAGTACTAAAAAAAATTCGTGAAGATAAAATACATGTTAAATGGTTAGAAGTTGACAAATTTTCAAAATTAGCAGAACCAATTTTAGATCATACCTCCAAATACTATGCAGCACCAGCAAATCTTGATAAAGGAATTATTGATCTTGTAAAAGCAAGACTTGCAAAAACTAAACATCGTTTAATTTGTGCAAGATGTGGAAAATGGGAACGTGTGGTAGAAACTAATGAAGTTAAAAATATCTTGATATGTCCATATTGTAAAGCCAGACAAATCACTGCTACTTACTATTCTGATTATGATTTACCAAAAATAATTCGAAAAAAATATGCCGGAAAAAAACTTTCTTCAGATGAAAAACACAAGTTTGATCGTGCCTGGAAAGTTTCTTCTTTAATAGAAAATTTTGGCAAGACTGCAATCATTGTAATGTCTGGATATGGCATTGGAGCAGACACTGCAGCAAGAATTTTGCGAAATATGGTAGATGAAGAATATCTATTCAAACAAATCTATGAGGCTGAAAGGCAATATATTGTAACAAGAGGTTTTTGGGATTCTTAATTTTTCTTTGTTATTTTAGTAAACGCTGTTACAAATAGCTCTATTCTACCTTCAAGTCCTGCTTTAGCATTTAATCCTGTAATTGATACTATTTCTCCCAATTCACATTTGTCAATTATCCTTGCTTGATTTCTCCAACCTTTTACCCAAATTTGACCTGTATCATCTTCAACAAACATTTCTGATAGTGCTATTGATTCTCCAGATTTTGTTTGAACTTCACGTCTTTCAGGAACTTTTAATATTATTGATTCAATACAATAATTTCCATCTACTTTAACATCATTAATTTTTGTTCTAAGTTGAGATAGTGATGGAATAGATTCATCATTGTCTAGTTTTCTTACAAAAGACTTTTCATCTAATGTAATTGAGTTTCCATAAACTTTTGATGGCATGCACTCTACAACATCTCCTTCTACACAAATGCTAGTTAAGTTTGCAAAATCACTAATGTTGTAGATATTTTTATTATTATCAACCGCTGTAATCATTCGTTTGTCATTTTCTGTTGTTGATATTGAAAGAACTCTAACAATTATTGGTTCTACTTCTTTTCCTCCTTCAATTTCAATGATAGTTGCATCATTGCCATGGATTTCCAATCCTTGATTTCCTGTTCGTACTTTAACTCCAAGTAATCTTACTTTAGCTGACTGAGAAATCAAATTTGGGATAGATGATTCATCTTTTCCCCATAAAACAACTCTCATCGCATTACCATCTTTTCCTTTTAGCCTCATTCTAAGAGCTTTTCCAGGATTACCACGAGAATTTGTAAATTCCATTCCACTGATTAATCCATCAATTATTCCTGAAATCACAAGATCTTTTTGTCCTTCTTGTAGTTCGCTAACATCTTTTGTGATGGTATCAATAGTTGGAATTTCACTTTCTGTATTTGCAGCTTCAATATTTGAGCCAGAACCAATGTTTATTGTTGGGGAACCATCAAGATCTGATTTTACATAAGCCTTTATGATTTTAATTAAATCACCTGGTTTTAGATTTTCAATACCCGGAAGATTTGCTTTTTCATCCCACAACTTAACACTTGCTGTAGAATTTTCATCATATACTGTCATGGTTCTAAGATAAAATGGTGAACCATCTTTTCTTGAAAATTGTTTTGCTGGTGATAAATTCAAAACTCTTGTTTCTAATGAAATTTCTTTTGCTCCTGCATATAGATCTTTTAAACTAATTTCAATTTTTAGTGGTTCTGACAATGCAATTCCATAATCAGACGCAATCAAAAACAGGGCCCCTTGATCTGTCAAGTATCCAGCACCAATTTTTTCTTTTTTCTGTTTAATCTGTTCTTCAACAACTTCTTTAGTTAATTCAGGTTTTTGTTCAAGTAATTTTTCGATAAGATTTTCAAATTCAGACAATTCATTGTTGGTAAACTTGTTCTATTAATAAAAATTTCATTAAATTACAAGATTCATTTTTTAATAGAATTGATCGCTTTATTGTTAGTTCTTCAAAGGTGACATGATGAAATTCAAAATTTTCTAACTTTGAACATGTTTTATTTAGATTTAGTAAATTTCTACAAAAACTAATAGTGAATTGACTCATTAACTAAATTAGTGGGATGATCGCAGTTTTGTTATGTCCTGTATTGATGTTAATCATCTGTCAAAATTCTATGGGTCAGTCAAAGCTGTAGATGATCTTGTATTTTCAGTAAAATCAGGTCAAGTCTTTGGATTTTTAGGTCCTAACGGTGCTGGAAAATCAACCACCATCAAACTATTAACAACTTTAATTTCTCCTTCACAAGGTTCTCTTTCAATTTTTGGTGTAGATGCTGTAAAAAATCCTCTTCAAGTTCGTCATAAAATAGGCGTTGTTTTACAACAACCAAGTTACGAGCCTACATTATCTGTAGAAAAAGCCCTTGATAAATACGGGATGATGTGGAATGTTCCAAGGGTAGAACGTAAAAAAAGAATGGAACAACTTTTGAAAGATTTTGATCTAGTTGAAATTCGTAAAAAAAGAAATGAAGATCTTTCAATTGGTCAACGAAGGAGAGTACAAGTTGCACGTGAATTTATGCATGATATGGAATTGTTATTTTTAGATGAACCTACTGTTGGCTTAGATCCAAGTGCTAGAAGAAAACTATTAGATTATTTAAAAAATAAAGTAAAAACTGGATTAACAATTTTCTATACAACACACATACTAACTGAGGCCGAATATCTTTGTGATAAAATAGCAATTATAGATGAGGGAAAAATAATAACTATTGATTCTCCTGATGCATTAAAGATTAGATTTGGAAAAGAAAAAACTATAAAAATTCATTTGTTAGAAAAACAAACTGAAATTTCTTTATTATTGTCTAGAATTCCAGACTGTAAAATTGATTTTAAGAACGGAACTAATATAATAATTCATTCAGAGCAATCAGAATTGGTATTATTACAAGTATTAAAAATACTTAGTGATAACAGAATAGAGATTGATGATCTATCTGCTGTTCCAACAAATCTTGAAGATATCTTTTTAAAAATGGTGAGAGAAAATACATCCAATAATTAGATTAGTGAATAGAAATCTAACAATTTCTCTTAATCCTGGATTTTTAATTTGGCAAGTTATTTTTCCTTTGATCTATATTTTTGTTGCAGGTTTTGCATATGCACCATTAATTCACGGAGTTCCTTTTGGTGGTAAAGAACTTGATTATCCTGCATTTTTGGCATCAGGTATGATTGGATTTAATATCATGAATAGCACACTCATTTCTGGTATCATTATTTGGAATGATAGAAAATATGGCATGTTTGAACAAATAATGTCAGGACCATTCACTAGGAGTCATTATATTCTTAGCAATATCTGTACTATAGGAATAGTAGGATTACTAAGTGCTTTCTTAATAGCTGCAGTTGGTTATCCTGTATTTTTTGAATCTGTAGAATTTTCATTTATTACAATTCCAATAATCATTTTTTGTGCTATTACTGGCTCTATATTATTTGGTTCACTAGCATCAATAATTTCTACTAGATTACGTTCAAGTGAGGGATTTAATGTAGTTATTAACACTGTATTTCTGTTATCTGCTTTTGTTAGTACTGCATTTTATCCAGCTGAGGGGGCTCCAGAACCATTACGTACTTTATTTTATCTTAATCCTTTGACTTATCTTATAGATATAATCAGAGCGGGAATTTTTGGAAATATCACAGAATTTATTATTTATGAGATGATAGTTCTTGTGGGAATTGCATCAGTTCTTTTTATTGTTGCATCAAAATTATTAACAAAATTAGATTTTTAGAAATTAGAATTATTTTTTGAACTTTTCATACAATTCATTAATTTTTTTAATTATGTTTAGATTTTCATATTCTACCAAACTTAGATTTGGAATTACACAATGTCCTCCAATTATACCTGGATACATTTTTGGTCTATTACCCAAATTTTCATGAATTTCATCAGCAAATTTCCACATTTCATCAAAATCAATCCCCTCTTTTTCACAAATCATTTTTGTAATCTGAGCATAATTGATTAACCATCCATAATATGCTGTATCAACTAATATTTTTGCAAGTTCTGCTGTTTTAGTAGTTGACATCCAATCTACCTTTTGGAATCTTTTTTCTAAATCTAATTTAATTTTTGGATCTATTTGTTTATCATCTGACGCAATAAATTTTGTATATTTTTTGATATCTTCTAAAAATCTTTTATGTACTCCACGTACTGGTGAAAATAAAACTAAAACTTTAGATTTTTTTTGTATATTTTTTGTTGTTCCAGGTTTTACAGTAGAGTGAACCAAAACTACTTTCAAACCTTCAATCTTACTAATCCAATTTGATGTAATGTCTACAAATTCTGTTAATTCTCCAGGAAGACAAACATGAAGATATTCAGGATTTTCAATTGTAGAGTTTTCAGAATAGTTTTTACATTTTGATTTATCCACATCAATTCCGATGCAATTGAACCCTCTTTCAGCAAGTAAATCAAAGAGTGTCTCTCCTACCTCACCCATGCCCAAAATAATGTCTGTCATCTACCTAATTTCAGAAAAACTATCTATGTTATATTCGTGTTACAACAATCCTTTATTTTTTAAATATAGTAGCCCGAGCCAGACTCGAACTGGCGTCACGGGCTTCAAAGGCCCATATGCTTGACCTCTACACTACCGGGCTGCTAAATCCAGCACTCTCATTCCCTTAATGAACTTTTTATTTGAAATTGATTCTTAACTAAAATTACTCTTTGATTACTTTGATCAATTTTTGTATAGGGTCTTCCATTTGTTTTAGAATTATTTTCGCTCTTTTTTGATTCATTTTATTTGTAGATTTTAAAATTTTCTTAATATAATTAGAAATTTTATTTGGATTTGTTTCTCTTTTTACCAAATATTTTTTTACCAAAAAATTCTCAATGATATTTGGAACTGCATTATAAGAAATTGTTGGAATTCCCATTAAAGCAGATTCAGCAGTCATAGTACCACCAGATCCAATAAAGATATCTGTATTATTTAACAAATGTTTTCCATCAAATGACATTTTTATAATTTTAGCTTTTTTACCAATTCTTTTTTGAAGATTTTGAATTTGTTTAGTATATCTACATAAAATTACAATATTTTCGTTACTATACTCCTTTACAATTTGTTTGATGATTGGTATTATTTTACTTGATTTTGATGTATATGATGCTTCTTCTTCTTCTACTCTGATCAAAATATTTTTTCTTTTGTTATCTTTAAATGGTAATTTTTCTTCTTGATTTATTTTCCTTTTGATAGTAACTGCTGCATCTATTGCTTTGTACGAAATAATATTCTTCTTATCAATCCCAAATTTAGAAAATTCATTTTTTGGAATAACATTTGGAATAAGTAATTTTTGAATTAAGGGTAATGTCAATCGCATAACTGCATCAGCATGTGGTGAATCACAAAATGCTACATGTTTTATTCCTAAACCAAATGAAATTCTTGCTGCTTCAGGGGAACAAAAACTAATTGTTAAATCTGGAGAAAATGTCTTGATTTTTCTAAAAAGCTTCTTCTTCCTATCAATACTTGCTTGAAGTTTAGCTGTTTTATCGCCTCCTCCATGTTTCCCGATAAAAACAAGGTCAAAATCACGTATTTTTGCCAATTTTCTAACTTCTTCATATTCTCTTGAAGTACACAAAATATTGTGCTTTTTCCCTAATTTTTCAATTATTGATTCAGAAAACAATAATTGTTTTGGGGTAAGAATATCTATCCATATTTTCAAGTAATTTTCGTAATTGAAGTAAGTTCAATAAGTTTTTCTTAGTCTATTACTTGCTGAAAGTGTAATGGGGGGAACAAAAGTTGTTGTTTATGGCTTAAGTACAGAAGGATATGCTCTTGCATCTCAAATGGCAATCAAAGGTGCTGATGTTTACATTATAGATGAATCTACTCCTTCAGCAATTTCGCTTAAAGCTGAAATAGCTAAAACTTACCCAAATGTATCTTCTCTAAAAGAGGATGAACCATTATTGGCAATGGAACCCATAGATGTAGCAGTTTCCAAAGCTCAATATCTTTTCTTTACTCCAAGAATTAGAAAAACAGGGCAAGATACTAAAACTGAAATTCATTCCAAATTTAAAGATGCAGTGAAATCATTAAAGAAGAATAGTTCAGTCATTTTTACTCTTCCAACTGGATTTGGAGGAAACAATGAAAATATTTCATTACTGGAACATGTAACTGGTCTTCAGGTCGGAAAACTTATTTCCTATTTTTATTATCCATTGGAAGATCTAAATAAACAACCTAAAATTATTGGCTCTTTTAATGGAAAGAAAGATCCCAAATTATCTGATTTACTCACTATGGATAAAACAGAGAAAAGATTTGTTGCTATTGCATCATCAGAACATTTTCATGCTATAAACATACTATCCAGATTTTCTAGTTTGTGTAGTATTTTAGAAGTATGTAAGTATGCACAAGATGAAATTACCAAAAATGATCTATCTTCAGATGATTTTCAAGAAATATTTCTTGATGATATGGTTAGTGGACTACTTGATCTAAAATCTTTGGGTTCCTCATTTGAGGGTGCAAACACTCTCATGTATCTAATTAATGGAAGTGTAAAAGGAATTGATGGATATATCAAGAGATTAATTGATGAAATTCGAACAACATTAAAGAAAAATGATCTTAAAGCTAGTAGAACTAAAATCGCATTAGCTTGGACTATTGATCAACATGCAATGCGTGGAGACAAAATCGAGATGCTCCAAAATTTAACCTTAAGATTACGTGATTACATAGGTGATGTAGAATCTTATGAAGATCCAAACTTTAATCTTTTCCATAGTGATAAAACAACAATTGTTGTAGCATGTTCAAAAACTGATCTTGAAAATATTGAAAAAACTAAACAAGATTCTAATATAATTATTGTCAAAGCTAATCCTTTATGTGAAACTATTCAATAATAATTTAAATTAGCTAAAATTATAATTTTGTTTGATTTGTCAACTGAAAATAATTCTGATGAAATTCCTGTAGATGTAGAATCTGAAAATGAACCTGAATCTGATGATCTTTCAGAAGAATCAGAACAAACAGAAATAAGCATTGAAGAATTATCAAAATTATTAGAGTTAGAAAAACAAAAAGTATCAGAACATGAAGAAAAATTGAAACATGTTTTAGCAGACTTTCAAAATCTTAATCGAAAAACACAATCTGATATAGAAAATGGTGTTAATACAAAAGTTGATGAATTTATCTTAGATTTTTTGAAAATATATGATGATTTTATCAGAGCCAAAGACGTTTTTTCTGAAAGTAAAATTAATTCTGATGGTCTAGATTCTATTTTAAAAAATATGGATTCATTATTGAAAAAATATCATGTGATTCCAATTGATGCATTAGGGGAAATTTTTGATCCAAACTTTCATGAAGCAATTTCCATTATTACTGATCCTGATTTAG
>JADFJY010000111.1 GCA_022565935.1 Nitrososphaerota archaeon | reverse complement strand
GGTTCTTTTGTCAAATTCTGATTCTAAAGAAGTTTTAGATATGTTTTCAAAGAAACCTTGGAAAGTAAGCAGAATTCAGGCTAATCGTTCAATTAACTCCAACTCTAAAAAAAGAACTGGACATTTTGAACTATTGATTAAAAATTATTAGAAGCTTCGAACGGGATCTGAACCCGTGACCTTTACATTACCAATGTAACGCTCTACCAGACTGAGCTACCGAAGCATAAATTTACCCAGAAGAAAATCCTTATAATTCTTCAGCCTTCTGACATATCCTCTAAACTGTTAAATTTCACACAGATTTTTACTTCTTTGGAGGAGTAATCAAGCCTGGCCAAAGTAAGCACTTGTGCTTTTGGACATGCAGGACTTAAGATCAAATAATGGGTGATCCTGTCTTTCAGGAGTTCGCGGGTTCAAATCCCGCCTCCTCCATTATTCTATTTTGGATGTTTGATTCCTTTAGAGTTTAGAACTTCGTATACATCTGGCAGTGAAAAAACAAAACCAACATGTACACAATCTTTTTCTTCACAGAGTTGACAATACAGTTCTCCTTTCTGAACTGCAACTTCTGCGATTCTATTTTTGATATTATCTTTTAATATTACTCGATCATCATCAACAGAAATTTTTTCAATCTTTGGAGCATATCTTGCAAAGGTCTTGTCCTTTTGCATCATCTCCTCTAACATGTAAGTTACATACCCTGAAAAACTGTTGACACCTTTCATTGCAAGGTCGTCTTTACTCTTTAGAAATACATCATGAAATTTATCATAAACAGTTTCTGAAACGGTGATTGATTTGAATCCTGCTTTTGGCAATTTACTTTTCCTTACCGTACAATAAGGTACTCAAGTATATAATGTTTTATTTTAAAGGTGCTAGATGAAAATTAGTCTTTATACAATACCTTAATCAAAAAGCACTATGGGTCGAGGCTACTCCACTGAAGAAATTAGAAAAAAACTGATTTTGACTTTGGCTGATTCTAAGACTGGTATGTCTGGAGTTGAGATTTCTGAAAAAATGGATGTCAATCGAATTACTATGAGCAAGTATCTCAAGGTTTTTGCAGTTGAAGGATTACTCCGACAAAAAAATATTGGAAACGTTACATTATGGTTTTTAGAGCCAGGACAAGAATTTTACAACTTTCCTGATGATTATTTCAAAATAACTCCCAAGTATCTTGATTATTTAGTTAAAGGTTCTGAAGATCAAGTTTATTCTCTAATTCGTAACTGTCTACATTCTGGAGCAACAGTAAATCGTTTGATACTTGAAGCAATTTTGCCTGCAATTAATTCTGTCAAGAATTTGTATGATGATGGAAAGATTGGGACATCTGAACAAAATCTCCTCAGAACCACAATTTCCAAGTCTCTTCAAATCTTTAATCAACTTCTGGTTGATTTGGATCCAAAGAAAAATGTAGTTCTAATATCTGCTGATACACAGAGTCTCTTGTTTTCTGAAGCTGCATCATCTGCTTATCATTCAGATGGTTGGAAGGTTTCTCATTTAGGTGACATGTCTTCTGTAAGCAATGTCTTATTTGATCTTGATTTTCAAAAATTGATTGGAAAAGTATGGAAACAAAAACCAGGAATTTTGATAGTTGTTGTATTCTCACAAACTGATGAAGGTCTGAACTTTTTTGCAGACTCTATTAATCTAATTAAAGAAAAATCTGGAAAAAATATGAGATTAGCACTTTGCGGAAATATATCTAAAAAAACTAAAATTAATTCTGATTTATTTTCTGAAAAATTTGCGGATATCTTACAATGGTCTCATACAATATCTGAAAATATGAAATAAATACAAAATGGGCCCGATGTGATTCGAACACATGACCTTTCGATTATCAGTCGAACGCTCCAGCCAAGCTGAGCTACGAGCCCACGAACAATTCTCTAGGCATGAGTCATTTAAGTTTAATTTTCTTTCCACTTGATTGAACATCCAATTGATGGATCAAAATCCTTTTCTATTTTTTCACCTGACAATAATTTTTGTATATTGTTAATCATTGTCTTTTCTGTAACTGCATCATCAGGTTTCATAGCATTATCAATTTTTCCATGAAAAACAAGCTGTTTTTGACTATTAAATAAAAATGGGTCTGGAGTACACATTGCACCATATTTCTTTGCAACCTCTTGTGTTTCATCTACCAAGTAATCAAATCCAAATCCTTTCTCTTCTGCAGTTTGTTTCATAGCATCAAAACTATCCTCAGGATAATTTGTAGAATCATTACTGTTAATTCCTATAATGGCAATTTCTTTTCCAAATTTTTCATAGAGCTCATTTAATGCATCAACTTTTGCTTTAACATATGGGCAATGATTGCACATGAAAATTACTAGAATTCCTTTGAAATTATCATAATCATTTAGAGAATGTTTTTTGTCATCAATTCCTAGTAATTCAAAGTTTGGAGCAATATCACCTGCTTTCAGTTTGACTTGTGATTCTAAAAGTACCATATAGAAACTATCTTGTTTTCAAATAAAATTCTTGTTAAGAAGACAACAATTAAAATCCATAGATTAATCATTTCTCATATGGGCCGGTAGTATAGCCTGGTAGTATACCCGCCTTGCACGCGGGGGGTCACGGATTCGAATTCCGTCCGGTCCACTTTTTCATCTCCGATCGATGCTGAATTTCAGACTGCTGGATGGATTTAAATAGGATAAGTTGGGTTTTATTCTATGCCAAGCTCAGCAGATGGATGGCCTGTATTTATTCCGTTCATTGTT
>JADFJY010000110.1 GCA_022565935.1 Nitrososphaerota archaeon | reverse complement strand
AAATAGCTTAAAGTTTCGGCAATCTCTGCAATAAATGGCCTTAGTTAAAATTGTTGTATTTGGACTTCCACATTCAAGGCATATTATGATTCCAGCTACTATTTTTTCATGAGTTTCTTCATGTTTTTCCTTTAACTGAAGTGGTGCCATCATGAGTGCGTTTAGATGGTTTATGATATAGATAGTATGTCTGCACTGCAATGCAATGCAGTCTGAGTGGTTATATCTTGTTTTGAAAAGATTTTCGTCATGCAAACATTAATTCAAACAAGAAAGATTGAAGATGAAGAAAGAAAGCAGGTTATTTTAGAAACGCTTGCTGATAAGTACAGTCAAGAAATTCTTCAGACCATAATGGATAAACCAAAATCAGTCACAGATATTACAGCTGAAACAAGAATACCAGTCAGCACGGTGTATAGAAGAATCCAGTTATTGCACGACAACAAGATTGTCTCAATTTCAGGCACCATAAGTGACGATGGGAAGAAATATTTTTTGTACAAAAGTAAGATAAGATCAATCTCAATTATCTCTGATTGCTATTCTACTAAAATTGAGATAGTTCCAAATATTACTGACTCAAAAGAGGGCTTTTTGGAAGGCAATATGGCAATCCAGATTTAGATCTCATTAATATCGCCTCATTCTGTACACTGGTAGATGGTGAAAGTCACAAGAAAACCGCATCCCAAAAAAAAGGAAAAGACTAGAAGCATTACCTATAGATTGACTGAGCACTTGGTAGAGGAACTAGAAACTGAGGCAAATGAGCAGAATATTTCTCAGAATGTACTAGTTAAACAAATCCTTGGAAAATACATAGAATGGTATAGATTCTCTGAAAAAATTGGAATGATTCCAGTTCCAAAAGCATTACTTCAAACTTTGGGGGATAGTCTGGATGGACAAGATATTGATGCAATTATCAATTTGATTTTCCCAATAATTAAGGACAATGTGATGTTTATGAAAGGAGGTTATGATCTTAGACGATGCATAGAAACCCTTGAAGATTATATGAAAGCCTCAGGAATGAAATCTGATCATAGAATTGAAGGTCCATTGCATCATTTTATCATTCAACATGACCTTGGTAAGAAATGGTCTGTCTTCACAGAACAACTATTGGCACAGATATTTCACAGCTTTTTACCTGATAAGAATCTCAAATTTCAATCTACAGACACCACTGTTATTCTAACAGTCGCATTAGGTGCAGACTTTAGCGAACACGAATATTAAAAAAAAGAAAGATTCCTAGTTTCCTAGGAGTGTACCCAAGCCTAAGATGAGTGCTACACTAATACCTGTAACTAAAAAGGTCAAAGCTACAACTTTTCGTTGTTTGGCATTCCACTCAAAACCTCTTACGCTAGTGAGTTCTGTTTGTGTTGTCTGTGTTGACATATCTTTCAACGGTGATCATTTTGATATAATCAGTGGGACTACATTGCAATGCAGTGCAATCTTACTCGATAATTATTAAAAATAAAATCCTTGATTATCTAAAGTAATTATCAAATATGATATTTGATTTACCTCTTGAAATACTATTCTTACTACTAATAATTGATGAAAACTGTCCATGAAACTCTAGAAGCAAAAAGATTAGTTAATCAAATAATGAAAAATTCTATTCTAACTATTGATTCTTCAGTTCCTGCATATGAAGCTGCAAAAATGATGGAAGAACTCAATGTGGGATCTTTAGTTGTAGCAGAAAATAATGTACCTGTAGGAATCATAACAGATAGAGATTTTGCAATAAAGATTACAGCTCATTCATATCCGCGTGACACACCTGTACGAAGAATAATGTCTAGTCCCATAGTCTCAATAGGGCCTTTTGATACATTATTAGTTGCAGCAGAGCTTATGTCTTCAAAAAAGCTTAGAAAACTTCCTGTCATTCAAGATGAACATCTAGTTGGGATAATCACTGCAACAGATTTGATAGATTGTATTGTCTTAAACGCATTCAAAACTGAAAACCAAGCTTGAAAATCATGAATGAATATTTACTTTTGTTTTAATATATATCTGAATTCGAATTAGTTCAATGAAAAATTCAAAACAAATTACCATGTCAGTAATAGTTGTCATTGTAGCTTCTATTGTATTGGTAACATCGTTACAACCCACTACCTTTGCTGAAATAGAGGAGGATAGTGTAAACAACGTAGGAATTAGAACGGTTTTTCAGTTTAATCATGGAGAAGAGGAAATAAACACCTTCAAAGTCTACAGACAAATAAGTGGATACGGCGAGGACACCAACCCAAAATTTGAACTTCAAGGAATTGTAGATGGCAGACACCCACTACTTTATGCTGAGGCTCACAAACATCACCATCAAAGAGGCAACCAAGCAATTGCCTACGATTTTGATGTTGCAGTATACCTAACAGATCAAAGTATAACAGACGTACATTTCTTGTATAGCGATTGTGATATCAAAGAATATTACGTAAAAACATCAATTGATGTCAATCTCAAAGTATGGAATGGCGCAACCAAATTCCCACATGTAGAACATTTTGTGTTTGAATGCAATGGAATACATCCTTTTCATCAAATAGATGAGCCCACTAATTCCTTCAAAAAAACAACCCAATCAAAAGAATTAGTTGAAGAAGAAATCCCCACTTGGGAAAATTACTTCAATTAATTTTCTTTTTTTATTCCAGAAAAATTATAGAAGATGATGAATATCACAACTGAAAATCACTTTCGAAAATTGTGTTCTGAATATAATATCTAACTTGAGTTGTTATCATCAT
>JADFJY010000109.1 GCA_022565935.1 Nitrososphaerota archaeon | reverse complement strand
AAGATATGTGCAAACCTTCCAAAGTTTAGACTCAAAACTATGACGTACTTTTGTTAATGTCTGCCCCACAATGTATGCAAAAATATGTCCGATTAGGAGTGAAGTATCACCATCCGTGATAAAAGAAGGTGTAATAATGCTTCGAGAATTTGTTGAGAAATAATTGAAGATATTTTATTTTTTACATTTTCGTCCTCGTATATGAGATTACGAAAAATATACAGAATTAATTTGATTTTATCATCTGGGATTTCAGTGACAATCACAGTTACAACCACTTGTACATCTCATCCGTTTGCAGTCCAAACATATCTTTCTATGATGCCTAACTGGAGCTGTGCTCATGATGTTATTATGTGATTCAAACTATTAACACTTCAATAATTCATAATCTGTAGTTAGATTATGTAAATTGTGAATGTACATCATTCAAAATACATACTGTTTTTTAGTAATGAATTGTTAATTATGACTGCGGAAGCTGACTCGAAGTTAAGGTCAACATAACCTCTACGGCGATTCAACACTTTATTCTACCATTATCAGTTTCCGCAAATTAATCTAGTTAACACTTGAAATAAACTCTAAAAAAAGATTAATTATAAATTTTTAACAAATAATTGCCTATTACTATTATGAGTGAAGAAATGAAGAAGAAGAAGAAAGTTTTAAACAAGAAAAAAGAAAATGAGCAGGAAGACCTATTTGATTATTCACAACTTGAAGATTAATAAATGAAAAACTATCTAATTATCTTGTTTTTGTGAAAAAAATAAACAACTATTCATTATTTTTACAATGTGATTTTTATTTCATGATGAGGCAATAATCTTAGGCAGTAATTAACAAAAAAAACATTGATGGATTAAGAGTATCAATGAGTGTTAGTCATGGACAAATGCTTGGTTTTGAAAGATTACTGTCTAAATTTTTTATATGCTTAGGGAACCTATAGTTCAAAAACTCATTTCAAATAACGGAGAATTTCACTCTTGTAACGAAAATAACATCATAACTGATTCTCAAACAGGAGAAGTAATTTGCAGTAATTGTGGTCATGTGTTATCTGAACGTGTAGAAGATTCGGATCCTGAGTGGCGCTCTTTTTCTGATGATAAAACCAATAGAAGAAGGACAGGTGATGGAACATCTTTAGCAAAACATGATCAAGGTCTAAGTACAATAATTAATCCAATTAACAAAGATGCGTCTGGAAGACCTCTTTCTGCTTCAATGAAAAAAACCCTCAAACAACTAAGAATGTTAGATATGAGAAGCAAATCACATGCATCTGTTGATAGAAATTTCATTCGGGCATTTGGGGAATTACATGTGTTAAAAGACAAACTTGCATTGTCTAATACCATAATGGAAAAAGCAGCTTATATTTATCGTAAAGCAGCCGAAAAAAAATTAACACGGGGAAGAACTATTTCTGGAATGATAACAGCTGCACTTTATGCTGCCTGCAGAAGCACCGAAACACCTAGAACCTTAAATGATGTTTCTCAAGCAAGTAACATTAAACGAAAAGAAATTTCAAAATCTTACAGATTGATATATCGAGAATTAGATCTAAAAATGCCAGTAGTAAATTCTATCCAATGTATTGCACGTATTTCAAGCAGACTAGAAATTACAGAAAAAATAAAACGTTATGCAATGGAAATACTCAAATCATCTCAAGAACATCAAAGATCTGCAGGAAAAGATCCAACGGGATTGGCAGCTGCTGCATTATACTTGGCATGTGCTGAAAATGGGGAAGCCAGATCTCAACAAGAACTTGCTGACGTTGCAAATGTAACTACAGTTACGATTAGAAATAGGGTCAAGAGTTTGAAACTTGAACAGAATATAGAACTGTAAAACTAGTTTACTATTATTCAGTAAATAGTAAAATCATGTAATAATTATTTATGATGACGTGTATTATTAGGTATGAATCCAGAATCATCTAAGAAAATCGATGAAATAATATTTGAGACTAATGACAAAATTTCTGCCTAACTGTTCTTTTACATATTTTCAATCATCATAACATTACAGAGATTTGAACCAAAGTGATAATTCCCCTAATGAGAATTATAAATCTTGAAATGATTTGAACTTAAGCATATTGGATAACTTCTATGCGCGACCAATACTCGGTAAACACTATTTGGCGTGCAAACCAAGAGTACTGAACTAAAACAAGCAATGATGGAACATATGGAACACATGGAAAATATGAAATCGTCAGGAGATTCCATGATGGGAATGAATCCATAAATAATAATTCTTAGATTCTAAACTCTTAAGTTAATCTTAGGCTTGATTTTTTTTATTAACCAACACTTTTTGTGCAATTACAGAATTTAACTCATATTTTAGTAGGAATAGTGTTAGCTGAATTAATTATTAATAGGCAAATTTTTACCTAATATGAAATGAATTTTAAAAAACTCTGCAGTGATTTGCTAAAATCCAATAAAAAAATAAGATTTACAGGAGTTTTAAATTATAAGGGAAATTTAGTTGCACAAAAAAGTAGGGATAATTCCATCTCCTTATTATCTGATGATGAATTAAACATGCTTGTTTATTATACATCTGACAGATGGAATAGACTTCAGAATCTACAACACAAACTTGGTAATGTAAAAGAGAGTATTACCAAATTTGAAAATGTAACTACGATAATTTTGTTTTTGGATCAAAATCTTTTTTTGATAAGTACAGATCCAAATTCTAACAATTCAAAAATAGCTTCCAATCTATGGAAAATTATTGATAAGAAACCAGTGAAAA
>JADFJY010000034.1 GCA_022565935.1 Nitrososphaerota archaeon | reverse complement strand
GTCAACAAGTTTAGGTAAATCTTTAGGATGTTTTGGCTCAATTGCAATTTGTACTACCGGTTCTGAAATATATTTCACCCCTTCAAACATCTGAATACCTTTGACAGAAGACAGTGTGTTTCCTGCTCTGCAATCAGTTAATCCTAATAATGCTGGAATGTTTCCAGCTCCAAGTTCACCTACTTGTTCTCTTTGGTTTCCCATGAAAAAATTTACAGATTGAACTCTTCCTTCTTTTTTCGCATCAATTATGTTAATGGTTTGGCCATCTTTGATGGTACCTGAAAATAATCTACCAATTGCAACAGGTCCTGCTGCAGGATCTAATACCATATTTACAACCATCATAATCATCGGACCATCATCACTGCAAGCAAGTAATGCCTTTCCAATATCCGAATCTAAATCACCTTTCCAAATTTGTGGTATTCTGTACTTGACTGCCTCAGGTGGTGATGGATGATGTTTTACAACCATGCCAAGTATGGCCTCAGCTAGCGGTGCTTTTTCAACAAGATCTGCAACCTTGTCATTTTGATAAGCATCGATAACATCTTTGAATGTAAGTCCTTTCTCTTTCATCAAGTCAACGTTAATTGCCCATCTGTCTTTTGCAGAACCAAATGTAACACTTGAATCCTGAATTGACACTTTCCATTTTTCTTTGTATTCAGGTTCTGCATATGTGTCAATTAGTTGATTAAAGTTTGAAACAACATCTGCTAGTTGCTGCTGCATCTTCTCAGGAGTCAATCTGAGTTCTTTGATGAGTCTGTCTACTTTGTTGATAAACAAAACTGGCCTTACTAACTCTTCAAGTGCCATCCTAGTTACAGTCTCAGTCTGAGTCATGATACCTTCTACTGCATCACATACTACAACTGCGCCATCAATTGCCCTAAGGCTACGAATTACCCTTCCACTAAAGTCTACGTGTCCAGGTGTATCAATCATGTTAATGACATACTCTTTGTCTTTTTGAGTAAAGTGTAAAGTAACATTTGCTTGATAAATTGTAATTCCTCTTGCTTGCTCCTCTTTATCAAAGTCCATTGCCAATGCCTTACCTGCAGCAGATGGAGCAATAATGCCAGAATATGCTAGTAGACTATCACTCATTGTAGTCTTCCCATGATCAACGTGAGCAATAACGCCAAAGTTACGGATTTGTTCCTTGTTCTTGATGATTTTGAGAACGTCAGCTGTTGACTTGTATTTTACCATATTCGCAAACCCTAGTAATAAGCTATTAAATCTTAGCCTTGTAAAAGATCAATAGATCATTTGATTGCTGACATTTCTAATTTTTTTTGCAGTTATAAAATGACAGTCTTTTTTTCTTTTCTTTTTTGCTGCAAAAAGTGTAACTAGTTGAGAAAAGAATGTACAGTACACCATCTGAGATATCTTCTGAGATGGAACATTTGGATGAATTACATTGATGTCAACTTTTTTAAGATTTCTTCCGAGCTGTTTGTTGTGAGAGTTTTTTTCCTCAAAAATAATTACAGTATCACCTTTTTTAACTGAAAACAATTCCATATGTGAAAACTGTTCTATTCTAGAATAGTGTGCATCGTATCCCAAAAGTTCATAAAACTTTGCAGCACAGTACATTGCTAATGGAAATGTAAAGAAATTTCCAAGAATAAAGATTCTCTTTGATACTTTGGCTTTTTTTGCATCAGTTTTAGCTTTTAAAAATAGTTTAGGATCTTGTGGAATTTTTATTTTCTTTACCAAAGAAATACACGTTAATGCACTTTCTAAAAAGGAGATACTTCCTGCAGTAAAGATACCGTTATTTGGAGCAGATAGTAGAATTATTTCATTAGATGCCTTTGCCAGTTTACTTTTAGGCTGGGATGTAATAGCAGTAGCTTTTTTTGAAATTTTTGCAACCTTGATGTTTGTAAGGGTATTTCCAGATATTGAAACAAAATAGACATGTTTTGATTTGATTAATTGTTTGTTACGATACAGGTCTAATGGATCCATTGCCTTTACTGTACCATCTGAAAAGGACTCTGCAAGCATTGAAGATACCAAAGAATCCCCACTTCCAGAAAAGAGCGTGTTTTTTTGTTGAGTAAAAGATAATGATTTTTGTTTTTTAAATGATTTTAAAAAATTCGATTGAAGATCTATGTCTTTTTCATATGCATCAATTGTATTCATGACATCAAATAATTTTAGATGTATATTAGAAAAACGATTAAAGACAGGTTTTGATTTTTATTACGACTATTCAACATACAGTCATGGAAATTTCTGTAGGACACACACCTGATTCAGATGATGCATTCATGTTTTATGGAATGTTTACAGGAAAAGTACAATCTCCAGACTTTAAGGTTAATCATGTAATTGAAGATATTGAGAAACTAAATCGTAAAGCAACTAATCCACAGCTTGACGTTACAGCAATTTCAGTTCATGCATGTGCATACATTTCAGGATATACAATTTTGAGAAGTGGAGGAAGTTTTGGAATTGGTTACGGACCTATAGTTACTGCAAAAAAACAAATGTCAATTGATGAGATAAAAAAATGTAAGATTGCAATTCCAGGAAAGATGACATCAGCATTTTTGCTATTACAGTTAATGATTGGTAAATTTGATTATGTAGAGATGAATTTTAGCGACATTCCACAAGCTATCAAAAATGGTAAGATAGATGTAGGACTTGTAATTCATGAAACCCAACTATCATACGAACAAGAAGGAAACATCAAGATTTTAGATGTAGGTGAATGGTGGGACAAGACAACAAATGGATTGCCAGTTCCACTTGGAATCAACGTAATGAAAACAGACCTAGGCATGGAGACAATCTGTAAATTTGACAAACATCTTCAGGCATCCATAGAGTTTGGATTAGAGAATTTAGAGGATGCATTAGAATATGCTATGCAGTATTCTAGAGGAAAACCACGGGATTTGATTGAAAAATTTGTAAAGATGTATGTCAACAAGATTACTGTCAACATGGGAGATTCTGGTGAGGAATCAATTAGAAAACTATTCAAAATGGCAAAGGAAAAGAATTTGGTTCCAGACTTTGAGATAAGTATTGCCACCAAGTAATTATAGAACAAAAAAAAATTAGAAACAATGGGTGACGGAATTGGTGGAGCAGTAATTGGAATTCTAACAAATAATGCATTTGAGTTATTGATAAGTCATACAAGAAAAGACAATCAAGATGATTATGGAAAAACTGAAAAAATAATTATTGGGAAAATAGACGATCCTAATGAACCACAATATGAAGAAAAAACAAAAGAAGATTTAGAACGTGTACTAAAAGGAAAATTTGTATCATGTAATGTTCAATACAGAGATTCAAAAACTGATGCGCTTGTTTGTAATGTCTTTGTTCAAAAACATCCAGAAGGATTCTGAAATCTTAGATATTTTCTTAAATTACACATAAATTAAAGATTCTAAATAAAAAATGCCCTTGGTTCTTATTATGGGAAAAGCACTTGGAATTATGTCAGAAGAACGAAAAATGTATCCAATCAAATGTTCTGATTGTGGAACAGATGCAGAGGTGCCTTTTGAGCCAGCAACAGACAGACCAGTTTATTGCAAAGAATGTCTACCAAAACATCGATCTGGTGGACCAAAAAATTAAGCTAAATTAGTTTGAAATTTCTTAATCTAAATAGTTTATCTTCTTTTTTTCAATATTTACAAAAAATAATTAAAAACAATGTTAAATGATAAAATTTAGAAATACAAGAATACTATAGAAAAGATATGGGTGATGAACTAAAAAAAACTATATCAATAAATATAAAAAAATTAGATATGTTTCCAAATCACTTTTTTGGAATTGCTGAGATAAACAAACAAGATTATAAAATTAACATTCAAGGCCAGAGTATTTTGAGGCAAAAATTAATCAAACTACCAATAAAATTCAAAGATGAAAAGGCACTATTACGGCTAACAGGCATTAATGATACAATATTTGAAGACATTGTAAACTACAAAGGAGAATCTGAATGGATTGAAATTGATTCTGATGGAATATTATACTATTTAGCAAATCATCAAGATCAAATTAAAACCATAGATGTTCTTAGTAGATTCTAAATTTTTATTTTTAAAATAAGTATATCAAAATTATGACTTTAATGATTGTGCAGCCTTTAATCCCTTGTATCTATTTCTGATGGTAACTTCTGTAACACCTGCAGCTTCTGCAAGGTCTCGCTGAGTGATAGATACTCCGTTTTGAACACATGAAAGATATAATGCAGTTGCTGCAAGTCCCATTGGATCCTTTCCTGCAGATTCTTTACGTTCTTGGGCCTCTTGAAGTACTTTGATTGCATACCGTTTTGTTTTTTCTGAGATCTCAAGTTTGCTTGAAATTCGTGCAATACATTGAACTGAATCAACAACAGGCATCTTTAGTTCTAATTCATGATGAAGTAACCGATAGCAACGTGCAATGTCTTTTCGTTTAACATTAGCGGCATCAGCAATATCTTTTAGTGTTCTAGGAGTTTGGGTATCTCTACATGCAGCATAAAGTGATGCAGCAATCATTGCAGAAATAGATCTTCCACGAACCAATTTTTTCTCTAATGCTTTTCTATATAGATAAGCAGCTTTTTCAAGAACATTTGCTGAAACGTTAACCTTGTCTTTTAGCTTGTTTAACTCACTTAGTGCTTGTCTCAGATTTCTGTCTACAGGTTGATGAACTTGACTTCGGCTGTCCCAAGTTCGTAGTCTTTCAATTGTACTTTTCATAGAAGCAGAAAGTGGTTTTCCAGTTGCATCTCTATTTTGAGGATTGATTACAGTAGATAATCCCATATCGTGTATTGTAAGTGAAGATGGCGCACCAGTTCTTGCAGGATCTGAACCTCCATCTTTTTGAAATGATCTCCATTCGGGACCAGTTGATTCCACTTTTTCAGAAATTACAAAACCACACTTTTGACAAAATTGTTCCCCTGTATCTTCATCAGTCAATAAAGAATTTTTTCCACATCGTTGACAAGTAGAATTAGATTTGAAAGTTACCATCTAAACTACCCTATCCTGTTGCCTTTTTAATGTAATCTTAATTGTTGAGACGTCTCTGTTTCTTCCATCAGTAGATACAAGAGATTCTGAATTTATTTTAATATATCCAACATATGTCATCAATGGTTTTTTACCAATGAATATTGTGTCTCGAATTTCCTTTAACATGCAAAATTACCTCTAATCGCTAATTTAAACCGAGTATTATTCTATCAGATTTACTCATCAAAAACAAGAAAATAGATAATATATGATGAAATTCAAACAGTGTAAGTTGGTTCTTGTAAATAAAAAAATGCTGATTGGAGGTCTTGTAATGATGATTGTAGGAATCATACTTTCTGTTAATATCAATGCTGCAATGCCAGTAGGTCAAACAGGGATGACTGAGGAAGAGATCATTGATTTATTGATAGCGCAACAAGAAACCAAAGATTTCAACACATTATCTGGAATTCTAATTGGGATCGGATTCTTGCTGTTCTTGATTAGTTTTGGGGCCAGAAGAAGAAAGGGTAATGTAAAAAAAGAAGAGAAAAAGCCTGTAGAATGATTCAAACCTTTTAATCTCAAATTATTAATTTATACCAATGATTCAAGCTGAAATTAGTCTTTATCCAATAGCAACAAGAACTACTAGTGCAAGTTTTTACATCGCAAAGGCAATAGAATCAATTCAGAACACAGAAAATCTTAGATATGAAATTAATTCAATGGGGACGGTTTTAGAATCAGATAGTATTGATATAATCTACAAGGCATCAAAAACAATGATGGAAACAGTTCACAATCTAGGAATTGATAGGGTAGAAGTTATAATTAAAATTGATTCAAGACGAGACAAGCAGGTAAGGATGGAAGAAAAGATTGATTCAATTAAAAAACAATTGAATTAAAACTGTTTTAAGATTTTAAAGTGTGTATTTCTCTGAGCGGGAACTCGTCCAATCTCTTTTACCATTGTTGCAAGTTCTTCTATAGATGATGTAGTGGGTTTACCTGCAGCACGATAAATCTCCTCAGAAAACGCAGTTCCTACCAAGTCATTGCCACCATTAGATAGTGCAACTTGTGCTAATTTTTTACCATACGCTACCCAGTAAACTGAAATATTGTTTAACACATTTGCAAGCATTAGTCTTGAAATTTCAATTATTTTTAAATCATATACAGATGAACATTCATTATTTACCAAATGATCTCGTTCAAGTTCCGTATTATCTAGGCTGAACTTCAATGGAATCAATGTAAGAAATCCATGAGTCTTTTTTTGAAGTTCGCGAATCTTTATGAGATGATCAATTACATGTTCTGGTTTTTCAATGTGTCCATAAAGCATTGTTACATTACTTTTAATTCCCATAGTATGTGCTTCTTCAATCACATCAAGCCATTCTTGTCCAGAACATTTTCCACGAATAATCTTGTTTCGAATTTCTGGATGAAATAATTCTGCACCTCCACCTGGCATAGAATCAAGTCCAGCATCTTTAAGACGAGATAAAATTTCTTTTGTGGAATTTTTTGTTAGTTTTGACAAATAAAAAATTTCAGCTGCAGTCAATGCTTTGATGTTAAGTTGTGGATGTTTCGTTTTAATTATTTTCATCATATCTTCATAGTATTCTAGTGGAAGTTTTGGATGGAATCCTCCAACGATATGAACTTCAGTTGCCCCCATTTGTTTTGCAATTCCAACTCTTTGTTCAATTTCTTCTAGAGTTAGGGTGTATGCATCATCTGCCCCATCTTTACGATAAAATGCACACATTTGACAACTAGCAGCACAGACGTTTGTGTAATTCATGTAATATGATGCTGCAAAAGTAACAGTATCACCAACTAATTTCTTTCTTGTAGCATCTGCAACTGCCCCAAGAAGGTGCAGATTATCATAATTCATCAGATCTATTCCATCTTTGTAGGATAGTTCTTCTCCTGCAATTGCTCGATCTAGGGCTTGAGAATCTCTAACTAGTTGCTCTAGCATATTGTGTTATTTGTGTATCATGATATATTCCTTATAGTATCAAGAAATAAGTAGCCAGCCATCCTATTACTATCATGGTACTTCCTTTAGTTGATGAACACAAGCCAAAATGCTATTTGTGTCATGAGGGTTTTGAGAATATAGAAAAACTCAGAGAGCACCAAAATATAGAACATAAAGACTATTTTGAATCAAATGAAAAGCAGGTTAAACGAGAGCCAGCACCTGGCGATGTTACTGTGTTTTAATTTTATTTGCGTTAATTGATTTTAGTAATTCTTGAGCAACTTCCTTTGAGATGCTTGCTAAATCATAGTGGTTATCAATTGATAAGGCTTTTTTAAAATATTTTATTGCATCTTGTAGTTTTCCCATCTCACCTAATGAAAGTCCCTTGTATGCAAGTGCCATTGCACATTTTTTGTCAATTCTTAATGCCTCATCATAGCAGCTTATTGCTTTTTGATATTTTTGATCTGAATGAAGTGTTGACCCCTTATTCAACAACGCATCAAGGTTATCTGGGGAAATAGCAAGTGCTTTGTCATATGAACGAATAGCAAGTTTTAGTCGTCCCATATTTTGTAGAGTTGCCCCTTTATCAACAAGTGCATTAATGTTATTATGATCTTTTTTGAGAACAGAATTATAGAGTTTTAATGCATCAGAATAATTTTCAACTTCTACACACTCAAAAGCTTCTGCTAACATCTTGTCTATTTCATCACTCACAATATTTGATAATATTTTGTTTATAATGTAGTTTTTGTTTACAAGATATTATAGGCATAGATCGATTGAATATTGATCATTTGTTAATTTTCTGTATTACGGTACTTGATTTGATTTGTTACAATTTACAAAAAAGATTTCAGATAATCTTGTATAGGATTATGAAAGTTTAGTATTCAAGTTCGGCAGGATTAGAAGGTTTTTGGTGATTGTATTGGTACCAATTAGGTATGAAAACTAAATCAATTTTTAGTTGAAATTAATTTTCACAAATTTTAGAGTTATGGTAAATGTCCTAGTTCAATACAGGTTTGCACATTTTGATCAATTCCCCTTGGCACATCTTTTCCATTGGCTATTCTTTTATCAGCTAACTCTTGGAACTTTAGACATTCATCTTCAGTGAAAGCATCTTCTCCTCCAAGCAAGGCCTCTAGTTCTGCAATTAATGCATTAAGGCCATCAATAATATTTTGTAGTAGATTTAAATCATTTTGTGTAACATCTGCTTCACATACATTGGTAGTTTCGTTTAGTGTTGTTCCATCACCACAAGAAATCTCAGAAGAGCCACCTGTTCCCTCACACACATCACCTACTCCATTACCGTTAGAATCTGTCTGGTCTGGGTTTGAAATTCCTGGACAGTTGTCTAGTGCATTGGAATATTCATCTCCATCAATGTCATCTGCATCATTACAAGCATCTCCAACTCCGTCCTCATCAGTATCCACTTGATCAAGATTGGCAATGTCTGGACAGTTATCAATTGCACCATCTATTCCGTCACCATCAACATCAGAAGGTATAGAGAACTTTACGATTCCACGACTACTATCAGGGTATTCAACCATAACTACACCAAAATTGTTGATTATAGAAGGAAGACCAATACCCACCAAAGTCTTACCATCTATTACATTACCGGTTTCAAGAAAAAGTCCATCTTGTGTAAAAACTCCATTACCGCCTGAGTAGAATCCATGAAATGCCACATCGCCATTGTCATTCAGTGAAGGAAATGCTATAACAAGAGTCAAAACCTTATTGTCTAATTCACCTCCTTCTTCTGCTATCAGACTATCCAGTGTGTAAATTCCAGGTATTGAATTACTTATACCATAAAATGCTACATTCCCATTGTTATTTAATGAAGGGTTAATAAAATGACTCAAAGTTCTACCTCCTATAGCATCTGTTGTTTTTATTAGCAGACTATTCAGTGTGAAAAATCCAGAAAATGGCCCAACACCCACTTCTGTATAATCTGCTCTAAATACTAATTCACCACTGTTATCTATTGAAAATTCGTCGTGATCCGCAAGTCCAGTAATCAAAAACTTATCGTCTATAGTATCCCCTTCTTGTACTAGAAAAACGGGGTGTGCTGCAAAAGCAGAACCGAAAACACTAACTAGTAAAATACTAACAATGACGGGAACTGCCCAAGATACCCTCATGCCAATTTCCATACAACTATGATCTACTTATTGATGACCTTGAAATTTTAAAATGTTACAGATTTTGTGAGATAATAATGCATTATCATCCAAGACTCGAAAATTTTTTCAAGAAAAATCACAATTTAGATAATTCTTCATAATCCTCCTAACGATTACGTAATCTAACTACAGATTACGAAATAAGATGGCATTGAAACTTAAGACCAACAACGATTAGTTACTTGGTGAGAGATTCAATTACGGTCAGTTTGGAAAATTAGTATTTAGACTGTACCGATGATTCCTACTATTCTCTTTTAAGTAAAATCTCTCAAATGATACATCTAATTTTGAAAATACAGAATACAGTATTACTCATAAAATTTACGTAATCTCATATATTATTATGAAAATTTTTCTATGTCAAAAATTACAAGTGAAATTCTAATCACGTCTTATGTTATCACACATTATACATGAAATAGTCCCATTTTGGAAATATTTATGACTACATTTTTCAATTTCTAGTTCCATTTCGTATTGAGAATATTCCAAATATTCTTGAATTATTTCACCGTTTTTTGACATTGTTGATAAATTGATTATTTTGTATATTACACTTCATTAGCTCAAAATAGAAAATATTATCAACATAGCTAATGATTGCGGTCATAATCTCATATACGATTACGAATTATTGAAGTGTTAATAGTTTGAATCAGGCAATAACCTCATGAACACATCTCCAGTTAGGCATCATAGAAAGATATGTTTGGACTGCAAACGGATGAGATGTACAAGTGGTTGTAACTGTGATTGTCACTGAAATCCCAGATGATAAAATCAAATTAATTCTACATGTTTTTCGTAATCTAACTACAGATTACGAAAGGAAAAATTATAATTTATTATCTTTTTTATTTTTTATAATTCCAAGCCAAACGAATTTGCAATACTAGTGAATTTTTTATATTCTTGAAGATAGGTTCTGCCTTTTTCTGTAATTACAAAGGCATTTTTGCCATCATACTCTATTTTGTTAATCAATTCAGATCCCATCAGATTTTTCAGGAAGCTAGACATTCGTGAATACGACAGATTTGATTTTACAGCTAATGGAGTTACTTTGATTCCTTGTTGTCCTGATTCTTGTGTGAAAGACAAAAGATCTGCTACAATCTGAGTGCTGTTACGATATTCTACCATATTCAAGCATTTTATGATCAAAGTATAAGAGGTTGACTATCAAATTGACTATTTCGAATAATTTTTTTGAATTTAGTTACATGTTGTTTTTCAGTTTTCCGTAATCTCATATACGATTACGAAAATCAAAACTGTGGTAACTACTCTATCTTTTGAAATTATTCTTTGGCTTTATGATGTTTGGACATGTTTCAGTTCCTTCTGCTTTGCACGTGTTTTGGATGAATTTGTTAAACTCATCTTCATCAAAGAGTTGCCACCCCATCTTATGAATATCTAGATCATATGATCTATAGTCATCTATGATGTCTCCAAACCAAGCTCTGTAA
>JADFJY010000108.1 GCA_022565935.1 Nitrososphaerota archaeon | reverse complement strand
GTTTTGGAATGCCAATTTCTATTAAAGATAACATATGCATCAAAGACAGTAAGACTACTTGTGCTTCAAAAATGCTTGAGAATTATGTTGCACCATATGATGCAACTGTCATTACAAAACTAAAAGAACAAGATGCCATATTTGTTGGAAAAGTAAATCTTGATGAATTTGCTATGGGATTGACAACTGAATTTAGTGCATTTGGTACAAGCAAAAATCCTTGGAATCTGGAATATGTTCCAGGTGGTTCTTCTGGTGGCAGTGCAGTTTCGGTAAGTGCTTTTGAATGTGTAACCTCTTTGGGTTCTGATACTGGTGGTTCTGTTAGAAATCCTGCCAGCTTTTGTTCTACAGTTGGATACAAACCAACCTATGGTCTAATTAGTAGATATGGACTAATTTCATATGCAAACAGTATTGAGCAGATTGGCCCTCTTACAAGAACTGTAAAAGATACTGCCTTTATGTTGAACATTATTTCGGGGTTAGATCCTAATGATAATACTACTCTAGATAACAAAAATGAAGACTATCTTTCAGGCATTGATTCAGGTATTGAAGGCAAGAAAATAGGAATTATTAAAGAGATGATTGGAGATGGAACTGAACCTGAAGTTTTATCTGCATCAAAAGATGCCATATCAAAATTAGAGTCACTTGGTGCAACATGCGAAGAAGTATCACTGGACATGGTAAAATATTCTGTTGCAGCATACTATACAATAACTGCCACAGAAGCTGGAAGTAACCTTGCTAGATATGATAATTTAAGATATGGATATGATTTTCCTGTAGAAGGATATGAGTTTAATTCTTACATTTCAAAAGCACGGCAAAACTTTGGTCCAGAAGTTACAAGAAGAATGATAATTGGAGGATTTGTTCCATCTGCAGGACATGCAGGAAAATATTTCCTTAAAGCACTAAAAGTAAAAAGTAAACTAACCCGAGAGATAAATAATATATTTAAGAAATTTGATCTTTTGATTGCACCAACTGTGCCAATACTTCCATTTAAGATTGGAGAAAAGATTGATGATCCAGTTTCATTGTTTCAGATTGATATCAATACCGTAACTGCAAATCTCACTGGAAAACCTGCAATTTCAGTACCATTTAGTATTTCAAATGGATTACCAATTGGAATGCAATTATTTGCAGATTCTATGCAAGATAAATTATTACTACAAGCTGCATATGCATTAGAACAGACTGTTTCATTACCGGAGGTTCCAATTTGACTAAGATTGGTTTAGAAATTCATTGTCAGTTAACAAACTTGGAAAGTAAATTGTTTTGCTCATGTAAGGCAAACTATAGAGAATTTGAAATCAATGAGAACATATGTCCAATTTGTATAGGATTGCCTGGAAGTTTACCTCGATTAAATCAAGAAGCAGTAAAAAAGGCCACAATAATTGCAATGGCTCTAAACTGTACGACTCCTGATAAAATTGCATTTTTCAGGAAAAATTATTTTTATCCTGATTTACCAAAAAACTTTCAAATTACTCAATTAAACATCTATGGGAATACCAGTATTGGTGGTACTGGTTCCATCATGGTTGGAGATAAAAAAATTAGAATTACAAGAATTCAACTAGAAGAAGATCCTGGAAGGATAATTTATGAGGGTAGTTCATCTAAAAATCTAATTACTTTGGTTGATTACAACCGTGCGGGTACCCCATTAGTTGAAATTGTAACGGAACCTGACTTTGAGAATCCAAAACAAGTGAGAGAATTTCTTAATATTTTATCTGATTTGCTTGAAAATCTTGGTGTGTCTGATCCAAGTTTGGATGGGGCAATGAGGGCAGATGCTAATGTTTCAATAGATGGTGGAAAGAAAGTTGAAATCAAGAACATTGGTTCTTTTCATGATTTAGAAAAAGCTACTATTTTTGAAATTACAAGACAAGAAAGTTTGCATTCTAGAGATATTGCAATAATTCAAGAAACACGTCATTGGGATGATAAAAGAAAAATTACTGTTTCATCACGTTCCAAAGAAGACGATCTAGATTATAGATATTTCCTAGAAGGAGACATACCTTGGGTCAAAATTGATCTTGATATTAAAAAGGAATTAAAATCACAAATGCCTGAAAGTATCAGTTCTAAAAAAGAAAGATATATTTCACAATTTGATATTCCTCCACAAGTTGCAGGTGTTTTATCATCTGACAAATTTTATTCTGATTTATTTGAAGTATCTCACAATGAATTCAATGCCAAAGAAATTGCAAATATCATAACTACTGATTTAATGGGCTTGGTTGATACCAGAGAGAAACGTGAAGAATCAAAAATAACTGCAAAACATCTAGCAGATTTGGCTGATTCAATTCAATCAGGAAAAATTTCTAGAGCATCTGCCAAAAATGCATTGTATGAAATTATAAAGACTGGAAAGGATCTATCTCAAATAATTTCTGAATTAGATCTTGGAAATGTTTCTGATGAATCAGAATTATTAAAAATTATTCAAGAAGTTATTTCTGAAGAATCTCAAGCAGTTGATGAGGCAAAATCTAATCCTCAAACAATCAACTATCTAGTTGGAAAAGTAATGCAAAAAACAAAAGGCAAAGCAGATCCTAAACTAACACTAGATTTACTAAAAAAACAGATAGGATAACTTATGACTGAACTTTCATTAGAAGACATTGAATTTATTAAAATACTTGCCACATCTGATGCTACTTTTCTTCAAGCAGGCATGAATGATGCAACAAAACATAGACTAGATGAACAGATAGGAGTTATTCTTAGAGAATATTATCATGA
>JADFJY010000107.1 GCA_022565935.1 Nitrososphaerota archaeon | reverse complement strand
TAAAAGGCAATGTCCACATTTACGAATGATTTTACTTGTGAATATTCCACTTTTGTTATAATATCAAATAAAAAAACTTCAGAACCATTAAAAGTAATTTTCATATATTGATAATATGATAACAGAACCACCTAAACCAAAAGAAGAGGATGAAATCTGTCCCATGTGTGGAAGACCAAAAAGTAAACATTCTCCTGAAGAATTACTTACATGCTCTCGTAAGATGGAAGAGTTTAAGAAAAATACTTCAGGTGGGGCGGGAATTGAATGAATCTTTTCTTCACAAAGTAATTATACTATATTCCGAGAGTAATTTTAATAATAAATGACAATAATTTTCATTCCAATACGTCCCAGTAGACGAAATGATGATCAAGACGAAAAGGACAGCACAGACGAATAATTAACTAGAACTAGTAGTACACTAACATTCGTATATTATTTCGTATAGATTTTATTATTTGTTAATTGTTCAAAAAAGTTGTATTTTAATCAATAATCAAATAATTTTAAATATTTTTTAGAGTTTGCTTAAATATTTTTTTAACGTATTAGTTTCATGGAAACTGCTTATGTTTTACTTAATTGTGATCTTGGTTGTGAGGAGACCATAATTGAAGACCTAAAGCATATGGATTCAATAAGCGAAGTTTCTGGAACATATGGCGCATATGACATTATTGTAAAGGTAGAGAATTCAGAGAGGGACAAACTTAGAGACATCATTATCTGGAAGATCAGAAAACTTGAACACGTACGTTCAACTCTTACCTTGATGGGAATTCCGGGACAAAATTAAGAGAAATTATGAATCTTTTCTTCACTTTAATGAAATACTACATTCAAAAGAGGTCTTTTAATTAGACCTTTCATGATTTTATTTTAATTGTAGACTAAATCATTTCATTAAATCATTTAGCAGTTCGTATCAAATGTAAATTTCCCAGAAAAATTTGGTTACTCTTTAAATCTTTGAATTACCATAGTATGGTGAGAACTAAATCATGTGTACAACCACACAGCACCCAAAAGTAAATCCAACACCTGAACCTGAAGTTGTACAACCAACACCCGAACCAAAGGCTCAAGATACCGAAGATGCAAAGGATATCTATTCTGTCTTTCAACAAAGTGTTGACAAATACTTTAAAAAGATAAAAGAAAATACCTCAACTTACCTACAATCAGTATCAGATCTTCAACTAGAAATAATCGAATCAAGGAAGAAAAATGTCGAGTCGGTAATTTCATTTCAAAAAACTATGACCGATAAGTTGGGAGTCGATACAAAAGTCCCCGAGACATCTCTTAATACTGCAACAGATTTTGCGGAACAAACTACCAAAGCTTGGAGCTTTCAAAATCAACTGATGCTCACGTCACTTGAAATGTTTTCTAAGAACATTCAAGCATTCAATGATAACTCAAAAACTTTTGCTGAACTGAACGGCAAACTGCTAAATTCTTGGGCACTAATAATTAAGAAAAAAAGTCAAGATTAGGGGTGTAATAATAATTCTAAGGGATGTGTTAAGTAACTAAAACACAAAATTTTCAATTTATGATATAAGATGTAAAGATCTTTTAGATGATGAAGAAATTCGATTTGCAGGAATAATTGATGAGGCTGAAAATTTGATAATACTCATCCTTATGAATACGATACAGAATGTGAAAATTGGGAATTTCACAGTATTGATAATGGATACATGCTTAACTGCTATCCTGAAAAACGTCTTTCTTATGATGTTGAACTTATCAAAACCATCTTAGAATTATGAGATTAACTACTTATTGTTGAATAGAAATTTGTGTTCTGCGGATAATCTTGTATAGGATTATGAAGTTTGATTGATTTCAAAAAATACAGATTCATATGATGAAAATAATGAAAATCATCATGGGACAATGTATCACTATAGTACTGGATGATGATCTAGTAAAGAAATTACGTATTAAACAGGCAAAACTAATCAAAGAATCTACAAAATCAGTAAGCTTCTCTCGTGTGATAAATCAAACATTACGTATGGTAATCAAATAGTTATGCCGACATGGAATTGTAAGAAGTGCAATATGCCAATGACATTGGTTGAAAACATCAAAAACGTAACATGCCCACATTGTGGCAAGAAAATGGTTGAAGTGTCTGACTGAATATTAGAACAAATTAAAAATCATCATTTAACTCAAATCTCTCTGCAAAAAACTCTGGATTCAAATTAATCGTATGTTCTATTTTTAGATAATCCTGTATAGATTACATGAAATAATCTTGTATAGGATTATGAAAATTTAGAAATAGTTAATAGAAATAGTTCTTACTGTGATTGTTCAATTAATTTTGATTTGTGAATAGTTCGAATATGTCTTTGCAAGAATCCTCCTACCAGATGTTTTTCACAGTAAGGACATTCTATTCTATCAACTATTCTATCAACCATCCTATCGCCCATTTTTATGAAGATCAAATATTAGATAAAGATGATCTTGAAATTTAAAAATGTTACAAATTTAGAGAGATAATCCTGTATAGATTATTCAGAATAATTTTGTATATGATTATTTTCCTGGCACAATATTACCTATCAATATTTGAATCTCTATTTGTAACTCATCCACGACATTATCCTCTAATCTTTTTTCCAAATATTTACAAAATTCCTTATCTAATAATTTCTCATCAAATATCTGTTTAAACATCAATTCAGCCATCAAATTAATTTAGAATATTATAATCAATTAACTAGTGTGTGTATGTGAAAATTACTTTTGAAAATGTTACAAATTTAGATAATCATAGTAAGATTATCTTGTAATCTTGTATAGGATTATGAAAATTTACTAAAGAGATTACAGATTATCAGTAAAAATAGAAGCCCCCCGTTTCGTTCCTATTCAAA
>JADFJY010000033.1 GCA_022565935.1 Nitrososphaerota archaeon | reverse complement strand
AATATAATATTTGGCTACACCTCCCAAAAATGGGAAATTGTATTTACAAACTTTCCATTATAACGTGGATTAGTAGGACTTTTCAAGCGTAGAAAGGGGGCATTCTATTTTTATTCTTTGTCGATAAAGTCGCTTACACTTTTGAAAATAAATGGGTCTATAGCCCATTTACTTATGAACATATGTGATGAGTCCTCAAATGGCTCAAAAAGCGTTTTTTGTATAATAAAAGGGCTTGTTGATAATAGTTGAACACACATTATTCCTTATACTAATTTGGTATAATTAAATTACAGAATAATCTGTGCCCAACATAACCCATACCTAGCATAAGGGGGGGAAATTTTCCCTTCTCTTTTTGCATTTAATTTTTAGAATTTTCTACCTTTAGATATCCACGTAGATGCCGTCATCTCTTGACTCTACAGAATATGTTTCTAGTTTAACATCTTTTAGATAGTCATTAAGTTGACCTGTCTTGATATTGTAATGCCAAAAGTGCAATGGGCATTCTATAATATCTCCATCTAATTTTCCACCAGCAATTGAACCATCTTGATGAACACAAAGATCATCTAATGCGTGATATCCGTCTTGATTGAATATTGCAATTTGTTTTCCATCAATTTTGAAAGCTTTACCTTTGCCTGCGGAAATCTCTCCTTTTTCAGAAATCTTCTTCCAAGTCAATAATTCTGCGATACATTTGTCATTTATTTACATTCGCATGATAGGATTTTATAGCGTAATTCGAGAATTTGGTCATTGAGTAAAGTAAAGACTAGTCCAAAATTAATCAAAGAAGGTAAATTGTCTTATGAGTGGGCTAGATTGCATATGCAAATTTTAGATAATACTATTAATCGCTATAAAAAATCAAAACCTCTAAAAGGCATTACCCTTGGATTTTGTTTACACATCACAAAAGAGACTTCGGTTTTATTAATTGGGGCTAAAGAACTAGGCGCAACTGTTGTATGTTGTGGTGGTAATCCATTAACTACTCAGGATAGTGTTTCTGCATTTTTGGTATCTCAAGGAATTCATGTCTATGCATGGCATGGACAATCCGTCAAAGATTATGATTGGTGTATTGATCAAGTATTGAAACACAAACCAACAATTCTAACTGATGATGGTGCTGACATGAATATCAAAGCTCATTTTGACAAAAGATTCAAGAATTTGAAGATTCTTGGGGCTACTGAAGAAACTACTGCTGGCGTTACTCGAATTAGGGCTGTAGAGAATCAGGGGAAACTTAGGTATCCTGTAATTCTAGTTAATGAAGCATACACAAAACATCTGTTTGATAATAGATATGGCACAGGGCAAAGTACTGTTGATGGTTATCTTCGTGCCATGAATTTACTCATGGCATCAAAACGTGTGGTAGTAGTTGGATATGGTTGGGTTGGACGTGGTGTTGCATCAAGATTTCATGGAATGGGTTCAAAAATAATTGTCACTGAGATAGATCCAATTAAAGCTCTTGAAGCTCATATGGATGGATTTGAAGTAATGCCGATGACACAAGCTGCAAAGATTGGTGATATCTTCATTACATGTACTGGAATGACTAGTGTAATTAGAAAAGAACACATCTTACAAATGAAAGACGGTGCAATTATGGGCAATGTTGGTCACTTTGATGTAGAAATTGATAGTGCATTTTTACTAAAGAAATCAAAATCTGTTAAAGAAGTAAGGCCAAATCTTGATGAATGTATTTTAAAAAATGGAAAAAGAGTTTATCTAATTGGTGAGGGTCGACTCGCAAACTTAGTTGCTGCAGAAGGACATCCTCCAGAAGTTATGGCACAATCATTCTCAAATCAAATTTTGTCTGTTTTGTATATTCTTAAAAACCATAAGAAAATGGAGAATAAAATAATTAATGTTCCAGAAGAAATTGATAAACAAGTTGCAGTTGATGCTCTACAAGCAATGAATGTTAAAATCGATAAACTTACTGCTGAACAAGTAAAGTATGCTAAAAGTTGGTAATTATCTGAGCTAATTTTTTTGCAAAACAACTAACTATATTGTATATCATATTTCCCTTCAAAGGGTGATGAAAATCGTCTGATCACTTGTAGGTGTTGTTTAGAAACAATGTCCATTAAATTTATAGAACGACATACATTGTTCCGCTAGTCTAAAACTTCTTAACCTCAATATTGTTCTTGAGCATCAACTAATGAACAAAAAAGCAATCATTACAAGTGCTTTACCTTATGCAAATGGAGAGATCCATTTGGGACATGTTGCATCAACATATCTTCCTGCAGATGTAACTACTAGATTTTTAAAACTAAATGGTGTGGAGGTTTACTATATTTGCGCATCTGATGATTTTGGAACGCCTATCTTAATTCAATCAGAAAAAGTGGGTAAAACTCCTGCTGAGTATGTGGCTCATTGGAATAAACGTGATTATGAAGATTTTTCTGCATTTAACATAGAATTTGATTATTTTTACAAGACTAGCTCTCCTGAAAATATAGCATTTGTTCAAGAAGTCTTTAAAAAACTAAATGATGCGGGACACATCTATGAGAAAGAAATTATCCAATTCTATTGTAATAATGATAAGAAATTTTTGCCTGACAGATACGTCAAGGGCAAATGTCCTTACTGTAATGCAGAAGATCAATACTCTGATCTTTGTGAAAGATGTGGTCGTGTTCCTGATGAAATTAGTAATCCTAAATGCGCTCTCTGTGGTCAACCTCCAACTAAAGAAAAAACAAATCACTACTTTTTCAAACTTAAAAATTTTGCTGATTCATTATCCAAATGGTTAAATGAAAATGAGCATCTTCAAAAAGATGTTAAAAAATATGTTCAAAACTGGATAAAGTCTGGCTTAATTGATTGGGATATCACTCGTGATATCTCTTGGGGGGTTCCTGTACCTGTTGATGATGCCAAAGGCAAAGTCTTCTATGGTTGGTTTGATAACCATCTAGCTTACATTTCAACTACGATGAAATTCTTAAACGATAAAGGAATTGATGGCAAAAAATTTTGGAATTCTGCTGACATTTATCACTTTATTGGAAAAGATATAGTGTATCATCATTTTCTTTTCTTGCCTGCGATGAGATTGGGAATAAATAGTGAATACAAATTACCTGACTACATTCCAACTAGAGGCCATCTGACACTTGAAGCAAAGAAGATTTCTAAAAGCAGAAATTGGTACATTGGTCTAAAAGAATTTTTGGAATACTATCCTGCAGATTATCTTAGATATTACCTGATATCAATTAATCCTTATTCTCAAGATGATCTGAATTTTGATTGGAATGATTTTACTACCAGAATCAATTCTGAATTAATTGGAAATCTTGGTAACTTTGTTAATCGTGCTTTAGGATTTACCAAAAAAGCATTTGATAAAAAAATTCCTGAAACTGAATCTTTTGATGAGAAAGATTCTGCTGCAGAACAAAAAATCAAAACCTTTTCGACTGATGTAGGCTCACTAATGGAGCAGAATCATCTTGATAGGGCTTTGAAGAAAGTAATGGAATTTTCATCATTTTTTAACCAATATTTTCAACACAAGGAACCCTGGAAAAATGGCCCAGGCACTAAAAATTGTGTATTTCTTTCAGTTAATGCTGTTCGAAGCTTGGCAATTGCCCTTTTTCCATTTCTTCCAGAAGCATCTCAAAAAATTTGGAATCAATTAGATCTTGATGGTAAAGTCAATGAATTTTCTTGGAATGAAATTTCTGTTTTAGGTATTTCTTCTGGTCATACATTAGGTGATGCATCTCCTTTGTTTGTAAAAGTTGAAGAATCTGACATTGCAAAATACAAAAAACAATTAGGACCATCTGGATAAAAATGAAACCTATTACAAGAATTTCTACTAGAGGCTATTATGATCTAAGTACTGGAAAAACAATCAAAACTAATTTTTTTTATTTGTATCTAAAAAAAGATTTTGAAAAATTAATTGGTTCAAAAGATCTTACAATAATGATTCATGGTTTTCAAAATGATAAGGCAGGAGCTATTGAAAAAGTTGTCATAGCAAAAAATAGATTACGCAAATTAGGTTATTCTTATCCCGTAATTGGTTTTAGTTATGATTCAAACACTACAGGTTCTTATTCAATAATACATGCTAAACATGCACTTGCTGTTGGTCAAATAATTGCAAAGAAAAATGGTCGAAATCTTGGAAAATTCATTGAATTTTTTAAAACCACCAGTCCAAAAACAAAGATTCGATTAATAGGTCACTCATTGGGCTCTCAGGTGATATTGAGTACAACTGAATATCTAGCAAAAAAGAGTCAAAATTTGGGAATTATAGATAGCGTGTATTTTTTTGGCGCATCCATTGCTGATGATATTTTATCTTCTAAAAAATATAGCAAAATTCTCAAAAATGTTATTCATAAAAAAATCATTAATCATTATGCACCAACAGATGATGTTCTTTATTGGGCAAATAAGGCAGGTTATGTGCATGGACCCCTTGGACTTGATGGTGCAACTGGAAAACAAATCAGTAAATATCATCAAAAATTAGTAAAGCCCAAAAATCATCGATTTGCCAGTTATGCTGCAGTGCTAAACTCTTATCCTTAATTTACTATACACTATTGGTATAGTATTATTCATCAGTTAGTCTTTAATATGTAATGAAATTCATACTTTAATATGAAACCTAGAGTATCTCGTTTATCTTATAGGAAATCTATATTGTATCATCTGCACATTTTGGATGAACGATCTGAGATTACAGAAGATCTTTCTGAATATCCTTGTTAGACCTTCAAATATCATTTAAAATCTAAACTATAATTCATTGGTTCAAAACTTCATAAAGTCTATTTTTTACTCACAATTATTGATACAATCTGTAAACTTTGTAGTTTTAGGCAAACAAGATATTGCGTCTGAGTTTGGAAAAAAAGGAACTGAAACTGATCTTACTCTTTATGATAGAAAAGAATCTGATGTAATCAAAACATGGGTTACTCCAAGTGGGTTTCCTGAGAAAATCCAGCCATTGTTTCAGGCAATTAATTTAGCAGAATATGTAATTTTTTATGTAGATAAATTAGATAAATTTACTGGAGAACAAATAATTGCACTTGATTCACTAAAGAAAGAGAAAGGAATTTTATCTCATACCTTTGATGTAGACGAATCAAAGTTAGATACAATGATCAAAGGAACCGTAGTTGAAAAATATGTCAAAGTTGATCAAGACAAAATTAAAGAAGAAATGGATAATCTTGTTCCTCTTTCAAATGATGGTCAATCTGAAATGGTAATTGATCATTGCTTTGATGTTAAAGGTGTTGGAACTGTAATTTTAGGTAAAGTGACTTGTGGAAAAGTAAAACAATATGATAATCTTAAACTCTATCCTGCAGGAATTGATATTCTCATAAAGTCAATTCAAATGCATGATGATCCTGTTACAGAATCTATCTGTCCTGCAAGAGTAGGACTTGCAGTGAAAGGAGTAAAACCTGAAGAAATTGGACGTGGAGATGTGATTTCTGAAGAAGGAGTAGTAGATGTAAAAACTGAGATTGAACTTGATTTTCAAAAGAATCCTTTCTACAAAAGTGAAATTGCAGAAAATCAAGGCTGTTTGGTCAATATTGGACTCCAAATCAAAGCTGCAAAATTCTCATCAATCTCTCCTCTAAAACTAACATTTGAAAAATCAATTGTATGCAAAAAAGATCAAATTGCTGTGATTTTAAAACCAGAATCTACTACTATTCGAATTTTAGGTAGTGGTAAAATCAAATAATGATCTAATTATACTAAACATTGATGGAACCAGTACGCGCTTGTCCTATTTGCCCAAAATGTGGTTCAAAACGATTTGTTAGATTATCTGGTAATGGGGTACGTGTAAAATGTCGTTCATGTAATAAAATAATTGAAATCTAAATTTCATAGTTAATATTTGCAATATTTGGAGTTCTAGTATGGCTAAAATATGGAAAGATGCAGATATTTCACTTGACCCAATGAAAGACCAAACTATAGCAATACTTGGTTATGGAATACAAGGAAATGCACAAGCAAACAACATGAAAGACTCTGGTCTAAATGTGATAATTGGTCTTAAGGAAGGCGGTAACAGCTGGAAAAAGGCTGAATCTGATGGTCATAAAGTAATGTCAATAGCTGATGCAACAAAGCAAGGCGACATTATTCATGTATTGATTCCAGATATGATTCAAGCTAAAGTGTACAAAGATGAAATTGAACCAAATCTTTCTGAAGGAAAAGCATTGTCATTTTCTCATGCAGCTGCAATTTATTGGAAATGGATTGTAGCACCAAATAATGTTGATGTTATCATGGTTGCACCAAAAGGACCTGGCTCCAAAGTTAGAGAAACATATCTTGAGAATTTTGGAACCCCTTCAATTGTTGCAGTTGAACAGGATTTTACAGGAAAAGCCTGGGATAGAACATTAGGAATGGCAAAAGCTATAGGAAGCGCAAGAGCTGGATTAATTAAAACTACTTTCAAAGAAGAAGTAGAAACTGATTGGTTTGGTGAACAAGCAGATCTTTGTGGTGGTGCAGCTTCTATGGTAACTAATGCATTTGAAACTCTAGTTGAAGCAGGATATCAACCAGAAATTGCATACTTTGAAGTTTTACATGAACTCAAACTCATTGTAGATCTGATTCAGAGATATGGAATTAATGGAATGTGGAGACGTGTTAGTGAAACTGCAAGATATGGTGGTTTAACTCGTGGACCCATGGTAATGGATGCATCAAATAAAGAGAAAATGAAAAAAATTCTTACCACGATTCAAGATGGTACATTCAACAAGGAGTGGATTTCTGAATATCAGAAAAACGGCAAAGATGCATTTGATAAATACATGAAACAAAATGATGAACACCAAATTGAAAAAGTTGGTAAAGAAATGCGTAAAATGATGTGGCCTGATTCCACAGAATAATCTTTTCTTATATTTTTCTTAATTTAGAAACACCAGTGGTGATATGATCAATGATTGTTGGAAGTGGTGTACCTGGACCAAACACATGATTCACTCCTGATTTAATCAAATCTTTATGGTCTACATCTGGAATTACTCCTCCACCAACAACAAGAACGTCGTTGATTCCTTTCTTTTTTATCGCTTTTACTACTCTAGGGAAAAGTGTTCCATGTGCACCATTAAGCAAACTCATTGCAACTGCATCAACATCTTCATCCTCTGCAATTTGTGCGATTCTTTCTGGAGTTGCAAAAAGTCCAGAATAAATTACTTCCATCCCTGCATCTCTAAATGCTCTACAAAGTACTAGTGCACCTCTATCATGACCATCAAGGCCTAATTTTGCAACTAAAATTTTGATACTTCTTGATGCAGTTTTTTGCTTCATAATTATAATTGAATATTGTATATTTTAAAACTTTATTTGGTTTTTTCAATATGTGACAACAATTTGTAATTTCCAAGAATAGAAAATCTACTTAAAGCGTAACCAAAGTATCTCTGACGTGGAAGTTTCTCCGATAAATTATGAATTAACCTTTGAGCCTGATCTTAAAAGATTCACATTTAATGGAACTGAATCTATTTCAATATACTGCAAAAAGCCTACAAGTACCATTACAATGCATTGTGCTGAACTAAAAATAAAATCATGCCAAGTTAAATCCTCAGGAAAACTCATCAAATCTATTCCAAAAACAAATGAGAAAAAAGAAGAATTACAAATCAAACTGGCAACAAAAATCAAAGGCAAAGCAACAATTCACTTGGAATTTCAAGGAATCTTAAATGATAAACTGTTAGGATTTTATCGCAGTCAATACAAACAAGGTGGCAAAACAAAGTATCTTGCTACAACACAGTTTGAGGCAGCAGATGCCAGACGTGCATTTCCATGTTGGGATGAACCTGAGGCAAAGGCAACATTTGAAATTTCAATAATTGCAGATAACAAATTTACTGCTATCTCAAATATGCCAGTCAAGTCAAAAAAGAAAATAAAAAACAAAACACTTTACAAATTTGATAAAACTCCTGTTGTATCTACATATTTGATTTATCTTGGTGTTGGAGAATTTGAATATCTAACTGGAAAGGCAGGTAAAATACAGATTAGAGTAATTACTACAAAAGGAAATAAATCTAAAGGAAAATTCTCATTAGAATTAGGAAAAAAACTTTTAACATCTTATGAAAAATATTTTGGAATAAAATATCCATTACCTAAACTTGACTTGATTGCAATTCCTGACTTTGCAGCAGGTGCCATGGAGAACTGGGGTGCAATTACTTTCAGAGAAACAATTCTACTTTACGATCCTAAAACATCATCCACAAAGACAAAACAATACATTGCTGAAGTAATATCCCATGAAATTGCACATATGTGGTTTGGAAATCTAGTTACAATGAAATGGTGGAATGATTTGTGGCTGAATGAAAGTTTTGCAACTTTTATGGCAACAAAGTTTGTAGATAAATTCTATCCTGAATGGAATCTTTGGGATCAGTTCATTGAAGATGCAATGAATGTTGCAATGGGATTAGATTCACTAAAGACAACACATCCAATTGATGTTAAAGTAAATTCTCCTGCAGAAATAAGAGAAATTTTTGATGCCATATCGTATGATAAAGGTGGCTGTGTCTTGCGCATGCTTGAAAATTATGTTGGTGAAACTAACTTTAGAGCAGGACTCAAAAAATATCTGTCATCTTTCAAATATGATAATGCAACTGGACAAGATTTGTGGGATGCTATTGGCAAAGCATCAAAAATGCCAGTAAGTGTCATGGTAAATTCATGGCTAAAACAGCCTGGATTTCCACAAGTAGATATTTTCCAGAATAATAATACCTTAACTCTAAAGCAGAGCCGATTTCTTATGGAACCAACAAAGAAAACTCGGAAGGGATTATGGCATATACCAATTACATATGGACTAGGAAAAGAAACTAAAACCATACTACTTACAAAAAAATCTCTTACTGTAAAATCTCCAAAAGGTTCAGGGTTTGTTGCAAACATTAATCGAACAGGATTTTATCGTGTAAAGTATGATGATGGAATTTTACTTGATCTAAAGATGTTAGTAGATCAAAAACAAATTCCACATGTAGATAGATGGGCAATTCAAAATGACTTGTTTGCATTCTGTGTTGCAGGAAAAGAAGATGTTCTAAACTATCTTGATTTTTCTGACGCATATTTTGATGAAGATTCATATCTTCCACAAGCCAATGTAGCAAACAATCTCAACTTTTTGTCATCACTAACATTTTTTGAAGATTTTGCAGATGAGATTAGAGAATATACAATTAATTATTTCAGAAAAATTTTATCTAATCTTGGATGGGAGCCACAAAAATCAGATAAACATACTGATGCATTTTTGAGAGGGTCTGCAATCTTTGCATTAGGAAAACATGGAGATGAATCAATAATCGAGAAAGCAGAATTAAGATTCAAAGCATTTTTGAGAAAACCTGAAACTCTGCATCCAGACATTCGAGAACCTGTATTTTCATTGGTTGCATGGAATGGAAATAAAAAAACATATTCTCAACTTGTTTCACTATACAAAAAAGCAAATACCATGGAAGAAAAACTGAGATTCTTAGGTGCAATGTGCAGTTTTCGTGATGAAAAACTTTTGATCAAGACATTACAATTCTCTTTAACATCTGAAGTTCGTTCTCAAAACATGCAATTACCTATTATGAGAATAGCTGCCAACCCATATGGGAAAAAGATTTTGTGGTCATGGCTAAAGAAAAATTGGAGTAAGCTACGCAAAAAAGTAGGTAGTGGCAATCCATTATTCAATAGAATTGTAGCAAGTATTTCATTAATTGCTGATGACTCTATGGAAAAAGAAATTATACAATTCTTCAAGTCTAACCCTACACCTGGAACAGAAAGAATACAAGCTCAAACACTAGAAAGAATTCGAATCCACTCTAAATTCTTAAGACATATGAAAAAAGAATTTAAAAATCAATATGGCTAGAAAATTTTTATCTATAATTTCTCTTGGAATAATTACTATTTTTGCACTAGTCTTTCTTGCAGGTGGTGGAACAGATGACAAAGACCTTCTTCGCCAAACATTTCAGATAGAGGCAGTGTACTATGATTCAGGATATGTTGAGATTTCTTATTTTGACAAATCTGGTAAAACAAATTCTGTTGTCATGGAAATCCTTGGAATGGAAGAATCTTTTCAAAAATCGTTTTCTACTTCAGAGTTTATTGAAATTGTTCCATTTCCAAATCTACCAAAATATGGTTGGCCAATCCATCCAGTAGTGTTGGAAATTGATCATAAAGAATTTGGTCGCATTCAACTAAAAACTGAGATTCATTCACTTGATGAACCTGTTCCTCGAGTAATCTATTCTAGACCATAGATCGTACACTCAATCATATACCTACAGCTCGCAATCATATTCACTGCAATCAGCTTGGTTAGAATGTACAGCTTGAGGAGAATATTCAACAAGATAGGACCAGGAGAAACAGGCTACAGTATACTCATCAGGTTGGTCAAAAACAAAAAGTGTAGCTTTTCAAGTTGACAAATGGTTATCTATAGCACATCATAATTATTATCATGGCTAACCAATTTGAGACGGATTTTAGCATGCCTAATTTGTTAAACATGACAAATGAAATTTTACAGAAGATGAAGCAAATATCTGCATAATCCTGTATAGATTATTTCCAATAATTTTGAATGATTGTAAAAATATTTTTGTTTGGAGTTCATCTCCACGTGGATTCGGCCACCTTTCTTGGGGATAATTTGTGATTCTAAATTCTTATCCTTCTATCATTTTCAAGTATAGATATGTCATTTGCACTCATGTCTCTTCTTGTCATTAATCCATCATCATTAAATTCCCAGAGTTCATTGCCATGTGTACGATACCATTGTCCAGTTTCATCATGTCTCCATTCGTATTCAAATCGTACAGATATGTGATTTTCCGTATATGACCATAGTTCTTTCATAAGACGGTAATCTTTTTCTCTTGACCATTTTTGTTTCAAAAATTCTATGATTGCTTTTCTACCTTTGAAGAATTCAGTTCTGTCTCGCCATTCTGAGTCTTCAGTGTAAGCTAGTACAACTTTTTCAGGATCACATGTATTCCAAAGATTTTCAGCCATTTTGACTTTAGTGATAGCAGTTTCATCTGTAAATGGTGGTTTGATTGGTTGCATCTATATCATTTATTAGACTTTATCATTAAAGACAAGAGTAGCTAGAAATCCAGCAATTAATAGATTAGGAAATTTGTAATTATTGAATAACAATTTTTCATTCATTTGAAGAGGTCACTATAGGTAATCATTGCAATCTTGAATTCAAAAAGCTAGAAATTTTTTCAGCTATGAAATCAAGGTCATTTTCAAGGGCAAAGTGGCCTGTATCAAGAATGTGTTTTTCAACATCGGTCAAATCTCGCTCATATAGATGAGCACCTGATTCAGGAAAAATGTAGTCAT
>JADFJY010000106.1 GCA_022565935.1 Nitrososphaerota archaeon | reverse complement strand
AGAATTTCTTAAAGAAAATAAAATAAAATATGAAATAGTTCCTGGAATTACTTCTGGAATTGGCTCTGCTACTTATGCTGGAATTCCTCTCACTCATAGAAAATACTCATCCTCAGTAGTGTTTGTTACAGGACATGAAGATCCTGAAAAGAAAAAAGAGATTGTCAAATGGAAAAAACTTGCACAATCTGTAGATACCATTGTGATAATGATGGGATTATCTAGAATTGATATTATATGCAAGCAATTGATATCTGGTGGAATGGCCAAAAACACTCCAGTAGCTGTAATTCAAAATGGAACCACACCAAAACAAAAAATGATTAAAGGAACAGTAACTAACATTGCAAAAAAAGTCAAAGCAAACAAAATCACTCCTCCAAGCAACATCATTATTGGCAAAGTAGTTGATCTCTCAGACACTATAGGGTGGAAATAATGCTTGATGGAAAAACTATTGCAATCACTCGCTCCAAAGATGATGCTACTGAATTTATCTCACTTGCAGAACAAAATGGAGCAACACCAATCCCATTACCAACTATAGAACTAGTTAGCAAGGGTGAAAAAATTGTTGATGAATTCTTGGAATCAATTAAAGAATACAATCCTGATTATTCTATTTTTATGAGTTCAAAAGCAGTCAAACTGCTATTTGATACTGCAAAACAAGCAGGAAAGTTCGAGTCATTGCAATTAGCAGTAGCAAATACTATAGTAATGTCAGTTGGACCAAAAACTACAACTGCACTTGAGAACGAAGGAATCAAAGTGAATCATCAACCTACAACATATTCTTCAGTTGGTGTTGGTGAGGAATTTACTACTCTTCATGCTGTTGGAAAAAAGGTAATCATTCCACGTAGTGGTGCATCTACTCCATTTCTCAAAGAATTATTAAACAAAATTGGAATTAATGTCTTGGAGATTCATTTGTATGATGTTTGTACATTTAGAGATACCACACAATGGAATGGATTTCGAGAATTATTCTCACAAAACAAAGTAGATGGTGTTGTATTTACTAGTGTATCATCAGTTAGAGGATTCTTTGATATAATGTCAAAAGACTATGAAACAGAGACTCTGCTTGATAATCTTGCAAAACTATCTGTAGTCTCTATTGGACCATTTACTGCAGATGAATTGAAAAAATTCAATGTAAAAAATACTGTTGCAGAAGTTCATACTATTGTGGGCGCATTTGATTCAATGAAAAATACCTTGATAGATTCTAAAACAAAGTTGAATTATCTATACTCTCCACCACAATCACCGATTATCTCAAAGAGATTATTTGCTTTTGTAGTAACTGAAGATATTGCAGATAAATCATCTGAATCTAACTTTACATCAAATGCTTTGGAATTATCTTTGATGTGTTCTGAAATTCCTAACCTTGCACCAATAATTACTCCTGCAACTGCTGGTCTGTTTAGGATGAATCTTGTTGCAACATTTGCAATGCTACAATCATGTTTTTTTGAAATGGTATCCAATACATCTAACAATTCTTGGAATAACTCCCATCCTCCCCATTCTTGAATCATGTTGTAATATTTTTGAAGGCTTGCAGTGTCAAGGTCTGCTCTAGTTGGCTCATCTGCTTTGAGATATTTTTCAGAGAAAAATCCACCTAACAATACTCCATATGCTAATATTTTGATTTCATGTTTTTGGCAAAATGGCACCATGAGTTTTTCTGCTCTTTGATCTAGTATGGAATATTGCACTTGATTTGATACTGGAGTAAATCCTTTCTCAGTCATTATTTTGACTCTTTCTGTATCAAAGTTTGTCAGTCCAACATGTTTTATTTTTTGTTTTTCTTTAAGGGAAAATAAATGCTCAATTGCATCAATGTAGCTAAGATCATTGTAATCCCACCAGTGAAATTGTACTAAATCTAAAGTATCTGTATTCATTTTTTGCAAAGACTGGTCTATGTAATGCTCTACAATGCTTTTTGACATTGGACCAGGGTTTGGAACAAACTTTGTTAGTGCTTGAGTGTTTGCTATATGTTCAGAGTTTAATTCTCTTCTAAATTCTCCAATGAATGATTCTGCTGGTCCGTAAATGTCTGCTAAATCCCATGTAGTAAATCCATTATTGTGATACTCTATCATGGATTTGATTGCCATTGTTTTGTCAATCTGGCCATGAGTTCCTGAGACTTGCCACATTCCATTTAGAATTCTGCAGATTTGTAGATCATCTGCTAAATTGATAGTTTCTAGTTTCACTGTATTTGTCTGTCTTGCTTTATTCTAAATTCTTTTCCTTAGATTCACTCTAGAATTAAAAAACCGTACAAGTATGCAATACACATGAGGGGAGTATGGCATTTGTACGGTATGATGCTAAATAGACATTGAAATTTCTAAACTGGATCGTTAAATTTGTAATACAATTTGGTGAGATCAAATTGTTAAAAACAGTATATCGATCATAAAGATTGTGATTATGGTTTGTAAAGATAATGCTAGATTAGCTAAAGCTATTTAGCTCCACCTATTTTTCCTCATGTATTTATAATATAACATAGTTATTTTTTGTATGGCAACTGAAAATCTTGATATGGATTATTCAAAATATGATTTTAAAGACTCTACAGAAATGTATGTTCACCTTAGTAAGAAAGGGTTATCCAAGGAAACTGTAATTGAAATTAGTAAACTAAAAGACGAACCACAATGGATGCTTGATTTTAGACTACGTTCCTATGAAATTTTTATGCAAAAACCAATGCCAACTTGGGGTGGTGATCTTAGTTCTATTGATTTCCAAAATATCTATTATTACATGAAAGCAACCGACAAAGTAGAAAAGAACTGGGATGATGTTCCAGAAAATGTAAAAAACACTTTTGAGAAACTTGGAATTCCAGAAGCAGAAAAGAAATTCTTAGCAGGTGTTGGTGCACAATATGAATCTGAAGTTGTTTATCACAGTTTAAGAGAAGACTTGGCAAAACAAGGAGTTATCTTTTTGGATACTGATGCAGCTCTCAAAGAACATCCAGAACTTTTCAAGAAATACTTTGCTA
>JADFJY010000105.1 GCA_022565935.1 Nitrososphaerota archaeon | reverse complement strand
CTCGGTATCTTCTCTATCATTATCTCTTGAACCTCTATCGTCTCTTGAATATCTTGAACCTCTATCATCTCTGGAATTTCTAAAAGATCTAGATGGTCCATTTTCTTGTCTAGAATTTCTTCCAGAGCTTTTTCTATCAGAATACCTTTTGTAAAGTTCCATATCTGGAGAATTTCAAGGTAATTGGTTATAGATACTTTGACTTTATTTTGTGCCTAGAAGAAAAAATCTCATCAAACTAGAGATTTATCCATTTCAGCTGATAGAATCTCTTGAACTTTGAGAAAATAGAGTTTTGTTGAGTATGGCATGTCATCTAAGTTATTGTCAACTGCAATCATAAAGTATCTGACTGCACGTTTTGAAATATCCAAATTAAATTTCATTGTAAGAATAGGATCTTGATGAACTTTGATTTTATCTTGAAGCCAAGGAGGTACCATCTCAATTGTTTCTTTGATAATTTTCGCATACCAAAATGAAAGATTTTGAGGTTGTAATCCCTGCTTCAGATTTGAAACATCATTATCAATTATTTTCATCATGTGATTAATGATTCCCATGAGGCTTGATTCTAGAATTTTGTTTTATTCCAATTACTCAAAGTTAGACAAGTTATTAGTCAATTGATAACAAGTTTCCCTCGGTGTCAATTTCAGAGTTTTTGATTCTAGTTGTAGATATTCGTTTACCATCTTTTGCCAGAAACATTGGAACTGTTACAATTTTCACAGGAGATAATTTCTTTTCTGCTCTAAGTTGGTTTAGAGTAATACCTTGTTTACTTTTTTCATCACTTACTACCAAAGCTTCTACTCTTTTCTCTAAAACAGCAGGTCCAAAATCATTGTCTAGTTTACTAATTTGGAATGAAGAGTTTGGAAATTCTTTTGATATAACTTGTGTCAAATTTTCTAGTCGCTTTTCATAGTTATTGATTAAAAGTTTTCCTTTTTTTTCAGCAAGTTCATCACTAGTTAATCCAATTATTACTTTATCAGAAATAGCAAATGCGTTTGAAAGTAAAGTTAGATGACCTCGATGAATTATGTCAAATGTTCCACCAGTGGCAACAAGAGAGAATTTAGACATGCAAATGTATGGATTTCTTTGAAAATAAATGTCCTGTTTTAGAGATATGTTTGATATTAAATTATTTTATGTTAATTTGATATTTTCATCAATCCTTCTTTTATCAAGAATTGAATTCCTTGTACAAATGAATTGTCATCAATCAAACCATCTGCCCACCATCCAGCATTATTCTTAATCCAATCAGGAATTTTATTATCGTTAGAAACTGAACCTTGTTCAGTAGCAGGTATTTCCATCAATCCTTCTTTTATCAAGAACTGAAGTCCTTCTACAAATGAATTGTCATCAATCAAACCATCTGCCCACCATCCAGCATTATTCTTAATCCAATCAGGAATTTTTACACTAGTTAATTTTTCTTCCATAGTAACGTCATTAGAATTTATTTCAAATGACATTTTTTTTACTGGTGCCTGTGAAGTCCCGTACTGAGCTTTGACTATAAATTTCCCATCAAAAAATTTCTCATTAAGTAATATACTATGTAAAAATGTGCCATCAGTATTAACAGAAGTTTTCTGAGTTAGAATAAAATTATTGTTAGAATCAAAAATTGAAATTCGTAAATTTCTACGTTCGTCATATTTATTGACAGTACCAGAAAATGTTATTGTGTCTCCAAGATTATATGATTCATTATCAGAGTATATCTCTAGAGTGTAATTGTTAGCACTGCTCTGGGCAGGAGGAGCACCATATCCAAAAGCCTGTGAACCTGATGAAAAGACAAAAAATAATGACATCGCAGTAATAATGAAAATTTTGTTCAGTTTCGTAATCAGCACTCATTACAGCATATTCTTTTTGAATTTAAATGATATGTGATTTTTTCAAGGTGTGTTTTTTTCTAAATGTCTAGTTTACAATAACTAGAACAAAAGGGCCTTTTTCTGCTATTGGAACGTTGTTTCTATCCCAAACAAATGTCTCAATGTAAAATAATCCCATTTGTTTGGGAATCCAATCTATGCTTTGAGTTTCTAATCCCGTCCCAATGAACCTACCATCAAATTTTCCAATGAACTCAACAGTTGGAGGCTTGTCAGGTGTTTCAGAAGTTTTCTTTATCTGAACATAATAGGTATATGCAGTTTCGTTTGATTCTTGATCTGCTGCAAACTGTATCAAAGTTTTACTTTTTATGTTAACAGTTGAACCAACCTCAAGTTCAGATAGTTTTTCTCCATTGAGATCTTCTACAGTTACATCAGAAATTATTACTAATTTTGTAATGACTTGAGAAGGAGAAATTTTTACATCTACAAAATCAGAATAAAAAACACTAGATTCTGCAAACAACAAAAAACCTACAGCTCTTGAATCAATTTTCTCATCAAGCTCAAAAGTAACCTCAGTGTTTAGTCCCATATTACCAAGTTCTATTGTAGAGACTCCAAGTATTCGTGGTGGCTCAAAACCATCATAGAAAGCAAGATGAACCTTTGTATCAGCACTTGGAGCACCACCATTTTGTAAAACTCCTGAGAATCGAAATGAAGTATCTAAAAGTACTTCACTAGAATATACTATTAGTCCCTTTGACTTTGGTGTTGAAGAATCAAATCCCAAAAGGGATATGGATGCTTGAGTGATGTTAGGATTTGGGGTTTCAGAACGTATAGCAAATGGAGATTGTCCATTAGGAGGAATTACTTGTAATGTAGTATAGCCAATTAAAACTTCTAAGGGACTAGAACCAAAATCATCAAAAAAGTTTACTTTAATTTTAATATTAGTTACAGGAGTTTGGGAATTGTTATTTTCAACTACCCCAACTACAACAGTATATCCCTCAGAATCCTGATATACAAAAGGAGTTTTATTTTGCAGAGATACAGACAGCGTTGGAGCATTATCAGTTACTTGAGAAAATGCTTGTGAAAATGGAACTAGGAGTAAAATCAAAAATGCACTTAGAACAAGTTTCTGCATACAAGTTTCTTTGAAATAGTAGTTTAATTTC
>JADFJY010000104.1 GCA_022565935.1 Nitrososphaerota archaeon | reverse complement strand
TACTGTAACGAGGAGATGCTGTCAATCGTAGAACTGAGTGGCAGAGAGTAATGGAATAGTTTTATTTTCCATCATATCCTCGTTGTTCTAGTTAATTATTCGTCTGTGCTATCCTTTTCTTCTAGATCATCATTTCGTCTACTGGGGCGTATTGGAATTTTGGATTTATGCTTTCTTTATGTATGATGAACTGTCTATTACATTATGACAAAAGAAGAAAGAGAAAAAATCTTTGAAGAAATCATTTCAGGTCTTAGAAAAAAATTCATTCATTCTGATAAAGAACACCTATCTGAAAAGTATCGAAGACTGTCTTTAGACTAGAGTTTAGAATCTAAGACTAATGACAAAGACATTTGCATTTTGAATAACTACATAATTCATGTTTATTTGCAATGCACTTGAAACCAAATTTATTTAATGAGGTCTTCATCCAGAAACTATTCTTACCTAATTGGACGCTCATACATTGACTACGTAAACTTGAAACATAAGACGATGTACGTATGAGAATGTTACAGATTGATTCTCAGGCACAAATCTAAAATTAAGGCCGTTAAAGGGAATCATTGTTTTAGTTCAAGACTCTTGATTGAATCTGTTAAGGCTTGAACCTTTCTTGGGGATAAAAAACACAGATACGAAACTCTTTGGGCCCGTAATGATTTATTCATTAATTGAGACCCAAGTACTTGTTTTAGGATAAAAATGGACGCTGATAGGTGTGAAAATTAATTCGAATCTTCATAAAATAGAACAGGCTTGCTCAAAATAACATCACATGTAGATCAAACTATTAGTTCAACACTACAATCGAGTTTAAAATTTTAAATCACAATTTATCCTAATTATGTTCATCAACACAAATCCCCAAATTCAAACAATTGTTGAACAGTTATGTTTTGGTGCAATACTTAGTGAAAACTCGACAAAACATGCAATACATCTTGGTTTTATTAGTATAGATGATGCAATTATGATGTGTGTTAGTAGTTATATTGCAACAAAAAATAAAGATACAGAATCAAACGATTTTGATATTTGGTTAGAATTATTAGAAAAAGATAACAAGATTATAGTATACGAAAAACAGGAGATTAAAAAATATCACAATATACGAAAAAATATACTAAATCAATCAGATATTATGATGATACAAATTAATAAAAAATACATTGTATTATTAAAAATACTTTTAGCTTATCTATTTAATTTTCGCTTATCAAAATCAGATTGGGAAAAAAGAATCAAAGAATACAAACATAAATTAAATTTGTAAATATTTTATTAAAAATAAGGGCATCAAACTATTAGTTCAACACTGCAATCAAGTTTAGAGAACCACTAATTTCATAAATCCCGCTCACGGATTATATTTTCATGTAATCCTTTTAGAACTCAAATTTATAGAAAGTACATCTAAAAGATAATGTGCCAAAAGTAAAAGTAGAGAAAATTATCAAAGCTGAAAAAGACAAAGTTTTTTCCACCATGAAAACACAAGTGTACCTTATGAGGCTTGAACCATTTATGGGGAATAAAGTGGACGTAGTTTAGAATCTGTTAAGGCTTGAACCTTTCTTGGGGATGAAAAACATAGATACGAAACTCTTTGAACCCGTATCAATTTGCTCATTAATTGAGACCCAAGAACTTGTTTTAGGATAAAAATGAATGCAGTTAATGAATCTAAAGGGACCAGATACGTTATTTTTTTACATTTGATACAATCTATTAACAAAATCTCTTATTTGATTACAACCTAAAGAGATTATGAAAATTCTCATTCCAATTGCTATCATAATTTTTGGTTTCATGATTGGTATCATTCCCACCTTTGCTGAAGAAATTTCAGATGCCACAACTAATCTCTTTAACTACGATATTCAAGATGGCGAGTTAGCTATAATGTGGTTGGGAAATCATCAAAAGGGCTCACTAGAAGGTTATGCTTCAGCAGGCTTTCTCTTAAGAACCAGCAACTATGCTATCGCAATAGATCCCTCAAGCTTACTCTTAGATGATATCGATTCACTAGATAGACTAGATGCAATTTTCATAACTCATGATCATGGGGATCATTTTGATCCTGATACTGTCATCGCAATGCAAACTAAAACTGATTCTTTTGTCATAGCAGATCCAACTTCAGCATCTATGTTAATTGATAAAATACCTGAAGATAAGCTCATCAGAATCGAACCAAACCAGCAAATAACTATCTCTGAAATTATTGTTGATGCATTTGCAGCTGAACATCCAACCGAAACCCCATTGGTCTATGTAATTGAGTTTGATGGATTTAGAATATTTCATGGTTCTGATTCTGGATTTGTTGAGGGTTTGAAGAACATTGAATCAAGAGTTCATGTAGCAATAGTTCCAGTTGGAGATCCTTCTCCAACTGCATCACCACATGTTGCATTAGAAATGACAAGAGCAACCAATCCATATATCGTTATTCCAATGCATGGTAGTCCTCAACAGATACAAGAATTTTCTAATCTTGTAGAAGCTTCTGATCTGCAAACAACTGTTACAATTCCTTCACCCTTGGAGATAATAATTCCATATGAGGTTATACCAGAGTTTGGTTTACTTTCAGTGGTTGTGTTAAGTTCTGGAATAGGAATGATGATTTACCTTTTAAGGAACAAAAATTTTACTTCTATTTCATATCTGAATTAAATTAATCCAATCTCATACAATTACTACTTATTGTTAAATGAAAATTTAATCCTTGAGAGGGATTTGCAGAATCAGTTTAACACTCCAAGACAATCCTGTATAGATTACCAAAAACTTGAATTAACGATGTGTTTTTCAATCATAATGTGATATTATAGTTTATGGGAATTTCAAAAAAAATAACTAGTGTAGATGAAATTCGTGATTATTTCAAACTATGCAATAGGATAAAAGAGTTAGATCCTAAAATTAGATTTGCAGGTGTGATAAATGAGAGAGGTCGGCTTGTTGCAGGAGGAATGAAAGAAGGGGTGGAGCCACTTGAAAGTCAAAAAGAAGATGAGGTATTGTTTATGGAATTAGCATTGAAAGCAAAAATGAGAAAAGAATTTGACAAACAGTTAGGTTTAGTTAAT
>JADFJY010000032.1 GCA_022565935.1 Nitrososphaerota archaeon | reverse complement strand
CCGCCAGACCAACCAGTGTTTACAAGGTAAACTATAGTGTTATGTTGATTGATTTTTTCTCCAAGTAATTTTGCATAAACTGATGCTGGTCTAGGCATAAATGGAGCCCCAAAACACTCAGAAAATACAGATTTTGGTTCTTTGATTCCTCGTTCAGTTCCAGCCAGTTTACTTGTATAACCAGACATAAAGTGATACATAGCACCTTCTTTTGTCAATCTAGAAACTGGAGGTAAAACTCCTAATGCATCAGCAGTTAAAAATACAATAACATTAGGATGGCCACCAACACTAGGAATTACTGCACCTGGAATGTAATCCAAAGGATATGCAACACGTGTATTTTCAGTTAAACTGTTATCATTAAAATCGGGTACATTATCATCAAGTACTACATTTTCTAAAACTGCACCTGGTTTGATTGCATTCCAGATTTCAGGTTCTGCCTCTTGACTAAGATTGATACATTTTGCATAACATCCACCTTCAAAGTTAAACGTACCATTGTCAGACCATCCATGTTCATCATCACCAATTAGTTGTCTATTTGGATCTGCAGAAAGTGTAGTTTTACCAGTACCAGACAATCCAAAAAATAATGTAGTATCACCTTTTTTTCCAATATTTGCAGAGCAATGCATTGGAAAAATACCACGTTCTGGCAAAATGTAGTTCATTATACTAAACATTGATTTTTTCATCTCTCCAGCATATTGCGTACCTCCAATCAAAACAATTTTTCTTGTTAAATCAATTAGGATGAATACATTAGTTCTAGTTCCATCGACTTCTGGAACTGCTTCAAAATCATTAATACAAAATATAGTAAATTCAGGTTCATGGTTTTCTAATTCCTCATTTGTAGGTCGAATAAACAAGGTTCTTCCAAATAGATTTTGCCAAACGTGATCATTAATCACTCTAATTGGTAAACGATTTTCAGGGTCAGAACCCACAAAACCATCAAAAACAAAGAGTTCTTTGTTCTCAACAAAGTTTTTCATTTTTTCAAGAAGTTTCTCAAATTTATCACTTGGAAACTGATGATTAATTTTTCCCCAATCAATTGTATTTTGAGTTTTGTCATCATATACAATAAATCGATCATCAGGAGATCTACCAGTATACTTTCCAGTATTAACTGAAAGAGAACCTGTGGAATTTACAACTCCCTCTTTTCTTTGAACTGCAAGATTTACCATTTCATCAACGCCTAGATTTCTGTGAACTTTGGATGGATTGATCCCAAATGTTGTTAATTGTAATGAGAATTTGTCAGTTACAGCATTACCTACAACTTGAGTCAGAGTTTTAAGCCTCCAAAAATTATTTTACCAATCTCAGGTTTGTTCATGAGATATTTCGATCCGACTTGAATTTCCTTATTATCTCTTTCTTATCTGAAATTTTTTTTTTGGCTAGGAACGTATTTATTTCAAAATTCAAGACTCACTTTTATGTCGATCAACAAAGATAAGCTTGCAAAGAGACAGGAAATAAAAGGACACAATCCTGATTTTGTTAGACCAGAAAGTTGGCGTTATGTTAGACTACAAACTAACTGGAGAAAACCAAAAGGTATTGATCACCATCAAAGAAAACAAAAGAGTAGAGGTCGACCAGGTCTTGTTAAAGTTGGATATGGTGGGCCTAAAGAAGCAAGAGGATTACATCCTTCAGGATTTACAGATAATTTAGTTTACAATTTAAATGATTTAGAAAAATTAGATCCAAAAAAAGATGGTGTTAGATTTGGCCATAGTGTTGGTACTAGAAAAAGAAAAATAATTGTAGCAAAAGCAGTTGAAGGTAAATTCAAAATTTTTAATGCGAGAGTGAATGCAAGTGGTAGTTAATCTTAAAGCAAAGAAAAGATTGGCAGCTAGAGTTGTTGGTGTCGGAGTTCATAGAATAAAATTTGACACTGATCATCTAGATGATATTGCTGATGCAATTACAAGAGCAAATATTCGAAGTCTTTTTACAGCAAATACAATTAGAATCAAATCATTTACTGGTACATCTAAAGGTAGAGCACATGCAAAGAAAGCCCAGAAAAATAAAAGAGGTACAACACAAGGTGCAAAAAAAGGTAAAAAAGGTGCAAGAGTAGGTAAAAAAGAAGTATATGTTGCAAAAGTTCGGGCATTAAGACGATTATTAAAGATAGCAAAAGATAGAAAAGATTTGACCAATCCAGAATTTTGGGCACTATACAAAAAAGTTGGCGGAAATACTGTTAGAAATAAAGCACATCTTAGAACTTTGATGGAAGAAATTAAAGAAAAAAGAAATAACTAGAATCTATATATCCTATTTTTCAAATCGGTAATTTTACCATTTTTAATTTGAATGCCCTCATCATTTAGCAAATTGATTTTGATTTGTTCTCCATATGCATAGCCACCAATTTTTCCAGTAGACATCACAACTCTATGACATGGAACAATCACAGGGTAAGGATTTTTGTTCATTATTTTTCCAACAATCCTCTGCCCATTTTTTAATCCAACTGCTTTTGCTAATTCACCATAAGTTGTGATTTGACCTTTTGGAACCTCAAGTAATTTTTTGTAAATCTTTTGATCAAGATTCAAAGTTTGATTACCTCAAGTTTTGTTGATTCAAGAAAACCAAGTACTTTCTGCTTATTGGAACCAAGTCCACCCCAATCCAAAAGTGCAGTTTGTGCCATACTATTTTGTGCAAGAATATGAGAAAATAATTTTTCATCAAGATCATCTAATGCATGTTTTGGAATTACAGTTCCAAGTGCATATTTTCCTTCAAGTAATTCATTTGTAAATTTTGAAGGATAGTGATTTCCTCCAAAACAAATTGCTATAGGATTTTCTTTGATTGGTTGGGTAATTACTTGATGAACCAAAGTTGCTATTGAATTACACAAAGATACATCGTTCCACTGTTTCTCAGATGTGCCTATTTCAATGAAAATAGATGGTTTAGTTAGTGCAGTAGGCCCATGGTGTGTTGCCTCAATAGTTATTTGGAATTCTGAAAATTTAGATTGGTTTTTTTTCAAAGTTTGAAGATATGCTTTTTGAAGATGTGGATGAGGAACTGCTACTTGTCTTTCATTTCCACCGAATTTTGCTTCAGAAAAATTACCAGTACAATGACAAGTTAAGGCTAATACTCCTGATTCGGCAGCATGTTTTGAGAGAAATACAAATCCATCATAATCATATTTTTCTTCTAACCAATCTGCAGAAATGGTAGGGGTAGGAATTATTATCAAGTCGTAAAATTTTCCATGAAAAATATTACCTTCTTGGTTCATTTCTTTTGAAAGAAATTTTGCCATATTATGACCTGCAGGGTCATCTTGATACGCAACTAGTAGTTCCATGAGATAAGAGATATAAAGACACCTTATTAATTTCCAGCAATGAACCCAAGGCAGACTTTGAGAAACATGGTCAATACCATGAAAATGGCCAAAAAACCAGACAGGGATGAGTATCAGCAACACTTTAGATTAGTAATGTTAGGAATAGCTGGAGTTGGTGCAATTGGATTTATTATTCAGTTTGTATTTTCAGTAATTACATTTGGTAGATAAAATTGTCAGAAGAAATAAAATCAACTGAGGAAGTTCAATCAACTGAGGAAGTAAAATCAACTGAGGAAGTAAAATCAACTGAGGAAGTAAAATCAACTGAGGAAGTAAAATCAACTGAGGAAGTAAAATCAACTGAGGAAGTAAAATCACATTTGTTTGCAATTAGGACCACAGGTGGACAAGAAAAAGTGGTAATGAGATTATTAGAAGCCAAGGCAAATGCAAATAAAATTAACATTCAATCAGTTTTGCTCGTTGATAATCTAAAAGGCTATGTCGTAGTTGAAGCAATCAACCCAAGTGATGCATATATGGCAGTTGAGGGGATTAGACACATTCGGGGTCAATTAAGAGGTGAATTAGAATTCAAAGATATCGAAGGATATCTTATCAAGAAATCAACAGTTTCACAATTAGCAGTAGATAACGTAATTGAGATTACAGGAGGTCCATTCAAAGGAATGAAGGCGACAATTACCAGAATTGATGTTGAAAAAGAAGAAGCAACAGTGGTTTTGTTGGATGCATCATACCAATTACCAGTAACAGTAGACGCAAACTATCTGAAACTAGTAAGTGGGGCTCAGTAAGGATTAAATTTTTCATATTAAGAGGATAAAAAATGGGAGAACAAAAAGTTTCAGCACTTGTAACTGGAGGAGCAGCATCTGCTGGTCCACCATTAGGTCCAGCATTAGGTCCTCTAGGTGTAAACATTATGGAAGTAATCAAGGCAATTAATGATAAAACAAAAGACTTTGAGGGAATGAAAGTTCCCGTGACTGTTGTTGTTGATGGTGATACAAAAAAGTATGAAATTGAGATAGGTATTCCTTCTGCTTCAGCACTAATTATGAAAGAAGCAGGAATCCAAAAAGGTTCAGGTGCATCAGGAACTGAATGGGCAGGAGATGTCACAATGGATTCAATTATTAAAGTAGCAAATACAAAACTTGAAAAATCTTATGCTTCTTCATTGAAATCTGTTGTAAAAACCATCGTTGGCACATGTGTTGCATTAGGAGTTAAAGTAGAAGGAAAGACCCCAAAAGAAATTACTGTTGAAATTAACGATGGTAAATGGGATGAAAAATTCCAATAATTATTGAATTAGATAAACAGGATCTTTGTAGGTTTTTTGTAATTCTACAAAAGTTTCAGTATTTTGAATACCATCTATTTTTCCAATTTTTTCAATTACAATTGTATGAAGTGCTTCAAGGTTCTTTGCATAAACTTGAATCAGTATATCGAATCTACCAGTAATTTCAGCGATTGATACAACTTCAGGTGTTTCCATGAATTTTTTATGAATTAAATCCTTTAGCTTGGGATCTCTATTGATCCCAACTGTAGCTTTTACACCAATGCCTAAAAGAGAATCATCAATTTCTACAGTAAATTTTTTGATTAGTTTTTTCTTTAGTAATCTCTTGATTCTACTATACAGTACGGAAGCATTGATCCCAAGTTTTTTCGACAAAATAGGAACAGAGATAGATCCATCTTTGGTTAATTCATAAAGCAATTTCATATCAAGTTCATCAAATCTGTGCATTGTGTTAGAAAATTATGGTTGAGATTTAATATATGTAGGTTTGGGGATGAATTTCCCTTAGAATTGTAATTATTTTATAGAAAAAGTGTAATTTCTTAAAATAATTAATAATCTAAAATCATAACCTCTAAACGATTTTAAGTAGGCTTTCTCGAAAATGTTCGTTATGATTACTGAGGCACAACTTACTGAAGTGGTTAAAAAAGTCAAATCTGAAACTAAACAGAGAAAATTCACACAAGCCGTTGAGTTAATCATTAATTTCAAAGATATTGATGTCAAGAAAGGATTTGCCCTAAACGAAATAGTTCAACTTCCAAAGACAAGTTCTCCAGCAACTGTTTGTGTTATGGCTACAGGAGAAATGAGTCTAAAAGCAAAAAAGGCAAATGCAGATGCAGTAATTGGAACAGAAGAATTAGATAAATTTGCAACTAACAAGAGAGAGGCTCGAAAATTCATTAACAAATATGATTTCTTTTTAGCAGACACAAAAGTAATGCCACTTGTCGGAAAAACTTTGGGTCAGTTCTTAGGTCCTAGAGGAAAAATGCCAACACCAGTTCCATTTGATGCACCAATAGAGTCATTTTTACAAAGATTTAGATCATCAGTAAAAGTTAGAACAAGAGCATCTTTATCCATAGCATGTAAGATTGGAAATGAAACTATGGAAGATGCAGATTTAGCAATTAATGCACACGCTGTTATTAGTGCAATTGAAAAGAAATTACCAAACGGTGAAAAAAATATCAAAAAAATTATGATAAAGACCACAATGGGTAAACCAGTAAAACAAGTACAAGAGGTTAAGAAGAAACATGCATGAGAATAGAACATCTTATCCTAAAAGAAAAACTCAAATGTATCAGCAATTACAAGAGTTGCCAAAAAAATACAAAGTTCTAGCTATAATCAAAATGAACAAAGTACGTTCTACACAAATATTACCATTAAGAAAAATTCTCAAAGATGATGTAGAATTTGTAAGCATCAAAGACAAAGTTGCAAAAAAGGCACTTGAGAAAGTAGATGTACCAGGAATCAAAGACATAATTGGAGAACTTACAGGACAATGCATGTTCATGTTTACCAACATGTCACCATTCAAGCTAAATGTTCTTTTAGCAAAAAATAAAATCATGATGAACGCTAGAGGCGGAGATATTGCAAGTATAGACATTGTAATACCTGCAAAAAATACAGGAATTGCACCAGGACCAATGCTAACAGAATTCAAAGAAGCAGGCATTCCAACTAAAATTGATCAAGGAACAATTTGGATTGCGAAAGATAGTACTCCTGTTTTAAAAGGTGAAGTTATCAATGAAAAATTAGCAGCAATTCTTGGAAAATTAGATATCAAACCAGTAGAGGCAGGAATTTCACTTTATTCAGCATTAGAAGACGGACTAAAGTATACAGAAGAAGAGATGGTAATCGACGTTGAGAAAATTAGAGGAGAATTTGCACAAGCATACCAAGAAGCAATTTCATTATCAATTGAAGCAGCATATGTCACACCAGAAAATATTTCACAAATACTCAGTACTGCATCACAATCAGCACGTTCTGTATCAGTAGAATCAGGCTATATGACTGATGAAACAAAGGAGCAGATATTACAAAAAGCACAAGGCCAAGCACAATCAGTTGCAAGTAAAGCTAAAGATTACAAACCAGCTTAGATTTCACGAACTTTAGGAAGATTCCATTTATACTTCATTGCAAGTAATCTTATTCCAGTTGCTGCAACGATTCCAATGATTGATGCAACTTGCATATCTACTCCATAATAAAGAATTACGTAAAAAATTACAATACCAATTATGCTTGCAACAGCATAGACTTCTTTGACAAAAACTATTGGAATCTCTCTGACAAAAACATCTCTTAGAATTCCTCCACCTATTGCAGTAATTATCCCTCCAAACATAATTGGGAGAAAGTCCAATCCTACTATTTGATAGGCAATTGAGGCTCCTATAATTGAAAAAACACCTAATCCTATTGCATCAAAAACTAACCAAACATTCATTCGTTTTTTAAAATACGAATGGAGAAAAAACATTGCAATTCCAACAATTACAGTAATACCAACATAGATAGGATCTGAAAATACCGTAGGAAACCTACCAAATATTACGTCTCTAGTAATTCCACCTGCTACTCCAACTACAGTTGCTAAAACAATGATTCCAAAAATATCAGCTTTGTGTATAATTGCTTTTGATGCTCCAGTAATTGCAAAAGCTGCAGTACCCAAATAATCAAGAATGCTGATGAATCCATCCACTGGAAAAGAAAAATCTACCAATCAATTCAAAGATAATATTATAGCTAATTAAGATTAATAAAAATAAATATCAAAAGTAAATTGAGAAAAGTAAAATTTTCTAGCCAAACAGAGAAGACAATCCTTCCATGGCTGCTTCTTCATTTTTAGGATCTTCTTTCTTTTCCTCTTTCTTTGCTTCACCACCGGCTGGTGCATCTGCTGCGGGTGCGGCTGCTGCAACTGCTACAGGTGCGGCTTTGACTGCCTCATCGATATTTACATCAGCTAATGCTGCAACTAGTGATTTCACTTGAGCTTCATTAACTTCAGTACCAGATGCCTTTACAACTGAACTGATGTTAGCCTCATTGACTTCCTTTTTTAGCTTGTGAAGAAGTAAAGCAGCGTAAACATATTCCATTGTATCGAGATTTTCTTAGAGCATAATATAAAACTATGGAGAAATCATGCCTAAAATTTGAAAATTTAGTTCAAGATTCTAAGACTTCGACAAACAGAATAAAGTGTTCTTTTCAGGTGTTTATCAATTAAAGACTCCATTTTTACTTTCAAAACCCGTTTTGCTTCATCTCTTTCTGAACCAAGAGGTAAAGATAATACTTTATTTAGAAATTCGGACAGAGATTCCCGAATCCAACCATCCAACATTTGATACACATCTGCAGGAATAATATCACATTTGTCTTTATCAAGATCAATTACATCAGCATAATTTTCATATTCAACTCTATAGACTAAAGCTAGAACAACATTGTCAGGTGTTGGATGTTCAAGTATATCTCGTGAACGGTCTCCTGTTTTTCCTTGTTCTACCTTATTCTTGAGTCCAACAGGATTGACAATTACGCCATTGATTCCAACTTTTTTGCCATCTATACCTGTAACTACTCCAAAGATAAAGTCAAAAAAATCACCATTCTTTTTAGTAGAAAAAACATGAGTTCCTTCTTTTAGTACAGATTTTTTTCCAAACATGAGTTAACTGCATTATGTAGTGTATTTAATTTATTATTAATCGACAATTCTTAATAATGGATTGGAGCATGCTCAACGTTGGATAAAAAAGAAATTCTAAAGGAATTTTCATCAGATTCTGATAGATATTATAAAGTCAAATTATTTGATGAACAAGGTTTTGTTAGAAAGGCTTGCTCAAAGTGTGGCAGGTTCTTTTGGACTTTGGATTCTGAACGAAATTTTTGTCCTGAGGACGCAGATGATACGTATTCATTCATTGGAGACCCACCAACTGCTAAAAGATTTGATTATACACAAGCATGGAAAGAAGTTGAAGAATTTTTTGTAAAAAATGGACACACTTCAGTTAGTAGATATCCTGTTGTGTGTAGATGGCGTGATGACTTGTACTTTACAATTGCATCAATTGTTGATTTTCAAAGAGTAATGGGCTCAAAAGTAGTCTTTGAGTTTCCTGCAAATCCACTAATAGTACCACAAACTTGTTTGCGCTTCAAAGATTTAGAAAATGTAGGAGTAACTGGCAGACACTTTTCTAGTTTTTGTATGATAGGACAACACAGTATTCCAAATGAGAATGGATATTGGAAAGATGAATGTGTTGATTTAGACTTTAGGTTGCTAACAGAACAGTTTGGAATAAAAAAAGAGGAAGTTGTTTTTGTTGAAGATGTTTGGGAAGGTGGAGGTTCATTTGGATCATCATTAGAATATTTTGTAAAAGGATTGGAGCTTGGAAATGCAGTATTTACTGAATTTCAGGGAGAACTAGGCAAGCACACTACGCTTGACCAGAAAATTATAGACATGGGTGCAGGCCTTGAGAGATTTGCATGGATTACAATGGGTACTCCTACTGCATATGATTGCTGTTTTGGTCCAATTACTAATCATCTCATGCAAAAAATTGGAATTGAATCAGATTCTGAAATGTTAAGAAAATACTTTACAGCAATTTCAAAGAATCTTGAGAAATATGATGATTTAATTGATGTAAGAAAACATGCAGTAAAGAATACAGGACTAACTGATGAACAGGTGAAGAAAATCATTACTCCACTTGAAGGAATGTATTTGATTGTTGATCATCTTCGTACTTTGATCTTTGCAATAGCTGATGGTGCTCTACCAAGTAACGTTGGTGGTGGATATAATCTTAGAATGATGATTAGAAGAATTAGTGGAACAATGGATAGAATGAATCTCAAGCTAGACATTGATGAATTAGTAGATATGCATATTGACTATCTCAAAGACACCTATCCAGAACTAGATGAAAAGAGACAAGACGTTAAAATTATTCTAAAGATAGAATCTCAGAGATATGTTGAATCCAAAGTCCATATGAAGAAAATTGCTGATAAAATGAGTCAGAAAGAACGTGCACCTACAGTTGATGAACTAATCACTTTGTATGAATCAGATGGGGTTACTCCAGAATATCTCAAAGAGATTAACGCAATTTCTGAAATTCCCTCGTCATTTTATGAAAAACTATCAGACTTGCACCAGTCAGACAAGAAAAAGACTGTAGAGCAACTATCGATTGATGATCTTCCAGAAACTGAGATGTTATTTTATGCAGATGACCCAATGTCATTTGATGCCAAAGTTCTTCGAGTAATTGATGATATGATAGTACTTGATAGAACCTCGTTTTATGCAAGAGGGGGAGGACAAGAACCAGACTATGGTAGTATATCAGGCTCTAAAGTAGTTGATGTGAATAAACATGGCGGTGTAATTTTGCACAAGCTTGATGGTAAAATTCCAAAAGAAGGAGAGACAGTATCATGTATGGTAGATGTTACACGTCGTTCCAACATTACAAAGAACCATACCAGTACACACATTCTAAATTCATCAGCTAGAGGAGTGTTGGGCTCATGGGTTTGGCAACACTCTGCATTCAAAGATGATGATCATGCAAGACTAGACATCACACATCATTCATCACTAACTGAGAAAGAAGTAGCAGACATTGAAAGGACTGCAAATGACATAGTTGCAAAAGACATGTCAGTAACCATTGAGAACTATGATAGAGGAACTGCAGAGCAGAAATATGGATTCAAAATTTACCAAGGAGGAGTAGTTCCTGTCAAATCAGTTAGAATTGTATCAATTGAGGACTTTGATGTTGAAGCTTGTGGTGGAACTCATGTCAAAAAAACAAAAGAGATTGAATTAATTAAAATTACTAGAACAAAAAGAATTCAAGATGGTGTGGTTAGAATAGAATTTGTTTCAGGACCTACTGCTAAACAATATGTTGAAGAACAAAAAGTAAAACAAACAGAGCAAGCTAAAGAATCAGCTCAAAAAGAGATCATTGACAAACAAAGAGAAGAAGGAAAAGAAAAAGCTAGAGAAAAAATTCCCATACTATTAGAACAAGTTGCATCTCTAAATGATACAACAACAATTGATGAAATTGAAATGACTATACAAAATTCTATGAAGATATGTTTTACAGCTAGTACACAATATGATGAATTCTTTCACACAAACTTTGGCAAAAAGCTAGTCAAAAATAATCCAAATTCAGTTTATGTTGGAATCTTTGAATCAGGTCCAACTATTCGAATAATGGCATATTGTGGAGATGAGGCCTCAAAGAGCAAAAATGCCGGAGAAATTGCCAAATCCGTGGCTGAAATCCTTGGTGGAGCAGGTGGTGGAGACGCCAAATTTGCTCAAGGAGGAGGAAAAGACACATCTAAAAAAGACGAAGCAATAGCCAAAGCAAAATCAATGATTTTAGGATGATATTATGGAAATTAACTGGAAAAGTATAGAATCAAAGTGGAGAGAAAAATGGAATGAAACTCGAGACTTTGAGACAAATCCAAACGAGAAACCAAAAAAATTCATTACAGTAGCATATCCGTATCCCAACTCACCTCAACACATTGGACATGGACGAACTTACACCATAGCTGATATTCATGCAAGATTTTATCGAATGAAAGGATACAATGTCTTGTTTCCAATGGGTTTCCATTACACTGGAACACCAATACTTGGCATGGCAAGAAGAGTAGAGTCTAATGATAAGGAGATAATTGATGGTCTTCGAAACATCTATCATGTTCCAGAAGAAGACATCAAGACATTTGTTGAACCAATAAAGATTGCAGACTATTTTCATGAAGAGATAAAATCAGGAATGATTGAGATGGGTTATTCTATTGACTGGAGAAGAGAATTCACTACTATAGTTCCAGGTTATCAGAAATTTATCGAATGGCAGATTAATATTTTGAAAGAAAAAAACTTGATCATTCAAGGGAATCATCCTGTTGGATGGTGTCCACGTGATCAGAATCCCGTATCACAACACGATACAATGGGTGATGTAGAACCAAGCTTTACTGAATATATTTTAATTAAATTCAAGTTTGATGATTACATTATTCCAACTGCAACACTTCGTCCTGAAACTATCT
>JADFJY010000103.1 GCA_022565935.1 Nitrososphaerota archaeon | reverse complement strand
AACTCTAGCGGTTCTCCAACTAAGGCAATACTCATAATCTGGAGGTCGCGGGTTCAAAACCCGCCCCCGGCATTACAGATCCTGTTTAATACCCTCCCCTGAGATCAAAGAATCGTGAGCCTAAAGACACTCAAGAAAAAAGGAATTCATGATTATGATTCAATAATGAAAGGAGTGAAGAAACAAATTCAAGAAGAGTATTTTTTGATGATGCGATCTATTTTGTAGAATCTAAATTTTAGGATCCAATATGTAATCTATGCATTAGTTGGAATCTTGGCAGGTTTGCACATATTTTATTAAAAATATAATCACAGAGACTTTAACCAATCAGCGAATTCCCCTAATGGGTACTGAGTCTTTACAGACCCCGACTATTATTGAGACAAATATAGTTCTATTTTTTCCTTATCCAATCCCATTCAGGACGTTCATTATCTTCTATTGTTTTGTTCCTGTTGGTTTTTTTATGATTACTCATATTTTCTTAATGTGACATATTCAAGATAAGTCAACGTATGTCATAAGATATTACACTTGGAGAGATAATCCTGTATAGATTATAATGCAAATTTGGGATTTTTTTTTATATCATAATCTCATACGGTATTATAGATACAAATGAGTAAACGTGTTACAATTGTGATTGATAGTGATTTGGACAAAAAACTTAGACTTCGTCAAGCAAAAATCATTCAACAAAAACAAGCATCATGTAGTTATTCCCAAGTACTAAACGAAACACTTCGTAAAGTTTTGAAATAACTAAAAATTATCTCAAATTAGTTTAATATCCATTCAAAATTGTATTAAATGTCCGTACAGAATTTCTAATGAGATTTATGTCATGTTACGTGTATTGGGGTTATCATTTTTACATAAATCATTGATTCGTTCTTGAAGATCTAAATTATAACAGGCCAAAGAACAAAATCCCTTTTGTGAATTTTCCATATCTAATCCACATTTTACGCATCTTGACATGTCATTCCTAAAACCTACACAAGTATTTATTTTCATTTATTAAATTATCAGGATAAAAATTTCAACAGGCTCAAAATTCCATACATGATTATGAATTTCAAACTTTGACAGATTCGAACGGGTAGAGATTTGAACCAATCATGCAATTCCCCTCGAGAGAATTAATTCTATTTTGAAACCAAAATTAGTGATAAAATGTATCGAACCTTAACCGAGTTGACAGTTGGGCATCAAACCAATAGTTCAACACCCTTTAGGAGTTTGAATTAGTAATTGGTTTGCACGCCAAGATGTGTTTAGCGAATATTGGCCACGCATGAAAGTCTAGTTTTCATTTTCTAATTCTCCCAATACCATTTTTGTTTGTAATGTTCTTTTTTTGGAGGATGTGCTTTTGTATAATGTCGTTGTAATCTAATCTCAGATGTAAATGTCATTTCACATTTATTGCATTTGAACAATCTAGTTTTCATTTTCTAGACATTGTTTCCATCTAATATCAAAGGCTCTTTTGTCGACATTATCTTCAAAGTCCATTTCAGTATTGTTTAGAATTTCAAGACAACCAACTTCATTCCATTTTTCAAATGCTATTTGTAATTCAAGCATTGATTTTTCATATTCTTGGTCTGCAAAATACCAACTTACCTGACTTATTCCAAATACAGCTCCAAGTCCTACTGCTATTGCGATAATTATTACAGGTTTCATTTTCTTACTCTACACTGAAACTATTCCCTTTGAGATGAGATATTGAATTGCATTTACAAAATCACCATCAGTGATTATTCCTTGTGACCACCAACATGCATTATTTTTAATCCAGTCTGGAATATCCTGAGTTTCTTCACTACTTGATTCAGTGGTTGGAATTACAATTACTTCAGTAGTTACAAGATATTGAAGTGCTTGGATAAAGGCGCCATTATCAATCTCATCATTACACCAAAATCCTGCAACATCCTTTACCCATATTGGAACATCAAAGTCTTTCAGTTCTACTGTAACTGTAAATGATTTGTCAGATGTATTTCCTGCCGAATCAATAGCAGTACATTCTACGGTTGTTTCACCTATTGGGAAAAAAGAACCAGATGAGGGGGAACATGTTGGAGTTATAATTTGGTCAACATTGTCTATTGCTTTGACAATAAATTCTACATTCAGTCCATCAGGATTGTTTATGGAAAGTAACATGTCTGTAGGAATCAAAATTTCTTGAGGAATGGTATCCTCATTGGGTTCAGGTGTTGGTTCTGGCTCAGGCTCAGGTATTGTTCCGTCTGCAAAGAATCCAAAGTTAGTAGATGCCCCAAAAGATTCTGATTGTATGTATGCTGTTGCTGCATAGATTCCATCTACACTAAACAATGATGTATGAAGTAGAGGATCAAAGTCGTCATCAGATACTATATTGCTGAAAGTTCCTTTAGGTTCTAGAATGTTTCCAGATGGGTCTCTAATAATTAAATTCACTCTAACGTCCTGACCATCACTCAAACCATCAATAAATCCAGAAAAAATTATTGATTCACTTTTTTGATATGTATTTTTGTCAGTTATGAGGACTGAAACTTCTGCATCATTAGTTGGATCTGGTGTTGGATCTGGTGTTGGTTCTGGTTCTGTTGGGATTACATTTGAAAAGGGATCAGAACTTACATTTTCTTCATAATCTAACAAAGTGTATTGATGCATAATTGGAGGAATTCCTGTGGTAATCCAGGTATACGTTATTGCTTTAACAGGAAAAGGAAAGTCATCGACTATCCAAATTTCATTCCAATCACCACTATACCAGCCAACAACAACGGTATCAACAGTTCCTGCAGGAACGATTATTGTTTCTTCTCGTATTGGAATTAATTGAGCACCGCCAATTGCACCTATCTTTCCCCATGCAGGTAAATTGAAGGCTTGTGGTCCATGAATTCTATCACCTTCATTTCCAGTAGCAAAAGCACCTAACCAAGCTAAGGAAGACTTGAATGCAATAGCATAATGAAAAAGATCATCATCAAATGTTATAGGTTCAGGAGAAGTTTTCCCAAGACCCATTGAACCTATAATTATTTTTTTACCATCAAAGACTGCAACTTTTACATCACACAACAATTCAGTTTCATGCTGTATGTCCCCCTTGATCCAAAATTTTAATTTAATTGGTGCACAATCATTAAGATCTATTTCACACAAAGAA
>JADFJY010000102.1 GCA_022565935.1 Nitrososphaerota archaeon | reverse complement strand
AAGAAAAACCAATTGTATATTATACTCCTCTAGAACATGTTGGTCATTATCTTTGCTATGGATTAAAAAGTGGAAAAGAAGAATCTAAAATTGTTAATAACACTTCTGATGCTAGTAAACTATATTCCCCAATAGTTCGAATTAAATCTCTCCCAAAAAATTTGAGACCTGGTAATGGAACTCTTGATAGGTATCAACCAATTGAGTTAGAAGATATATCTAGTCTTGCAAAACTTAGCTGGGGTTTTGATGATATTCCTTTCCCGCTATTTCTGTTTCCACATAATGATAAATGGCTTATTGGAGTTTTCATGAATTTCAGTGATGAAGGAACATCTTACTTCTGCCATGTAGTTTTAAATAGTGATCCACAAAAACCTTTCATGAAATTTTCATCAACTAATGGCTTTGAACCAATTTTTGTAGAAAATCCATCAGAACATGGATATTCATATATCAAAATTATAAAATTAAAAGATACACATCCATTAGTTAATTATGATCACCTTCAAAACTAGACTTAAAAAATCCTCAAAAACAAACGGAAACGTAATTCTTGCGAATGATTATGATCTTACAGTTAAAAATTTAGAAGCAAAAACTATTAAAAATATCAAACAATTACATCCTTTCCTATGTGGCATTAAGCTAAATTTTCATTTACTTCTTCCTTTGAGTGGTAAAGAAATTTTCAAAATTAACAAAACAGCTCATAGATTTGGGTTACAAACAATTGCAGATATCAAACTTAATGATATTGGCAATACTAATAGAGTAACGACAGAGATTCTTTGGAATTTAGGCTTTGATGCAGTCATTGTAAATCCTATAATGGGTCTTGACAGTCTGAAAAATCTTGTTATATCTGCGCATAAACATGACAAAGGGGTAATTGCTTTATGCCATATGAGTGCACCAGAAGCTAAATTATCCTATGATATCATGGTAAAAATGGGAAAAAAACAGCAACTATATCAATTATTTTTGAATTGGGCTCTGACTGCCAAAGTTGATGGTATTGTAGTGGGAGCTACGTTTCCCAAAATTATACAATATTGTGCTAAAAAAGCAGGAAAAAACCTGAACATATTTTCTCCGGGTGTTGGAACTCAGGGTGGAAGTGCAAATGAAGTAATGTCATCTGGAACTGATTATCTGATTGTTGGCAGAACAATTCTTAATGCTAAAAATCCAATAAGTATGGCAAAAAAATTACAGCTACAAAGTTTTGGTAAGTAGCATTTGCGCTCTAGTTAATACGGTTTTTGCATTATCAAATGTAGTTTTTTCCATTGCAGAATTATAATCCATCCAAGAATAATCAAGATGTTCGTGTGAAATTTTTACCTCGTTGGTTTTTGTTTCAGCCAAGAAAAATACCACTTTCTTGCGAACTAATTCTCCTTGATATTGAAATTCATATTTAATCCATTCTTCAAAATTTTCTAAAAATGTAATATCTATAATTCCAGTTTCTTCTTTAGCTTCTCTAATTGCAGTTTCATGAGTTGACTCTCCTTTCTCCATCTTTCCTTTTATGAAATCCCAATGCCCAGAGGGATAATGTAAAAGTAAAAACAAAATTTTTGAATCTTCTTTTCTAAATAATACAATTCCAGCTGAAGTTTCTTCAATCATTTTCCTAACCTTCTTTTTCTTTCTTGAAAAATTCTAATTGCTCTCATTAAATCAATTTTTCTAAACTCTGGCCAAAAAATATCCATAAAAATTAATTCACTGTAGGCACTTTGCCACATAAGAAATCCACTTAATCTCTTTTCTCCTGATGTTCGTAAAATCATATCTGGAGATGATTGTGGCAAGTGTGACGTGTAAAGATTTGATTCAATCTCTTTTTTGTTAATATCATCTATTTTTAGAGAACCATCTTTGATTTTTTTTCCTATTTTCTTAACTGCATCTACTAATTCATATTGTCCTCCATATGCTAATGCAATATTTAGAAAATGATTATCATAATTTTTTGTAACATCTTCTAATCGTTTTAAAACCTCTTTGATAGATTCTGGTAGTAATTCAATTCTCCCAATACCTTTGACTCTCATTTTACATCTATGTATCCTAGGATCATTGTATAATCTCTCAAGTCTCATACGAATCAATTCAAAAATGTCTTCTAATTCATCATCTTTTCTATCCAAATTCTCTGCTGAAAGTGCGTATAATGTAACAATTTTGATATCCAATTCTTCACACCAATCAAGAAGATTTTCTACAGCATCAGCTCCTTTCCAGTGACCTGTCTTTGGTATGGCTAGGTGCATTTTAGCCCATCTTCTATTTCCATCTAAAATAAGAGCAACATGATTTGGAATGTCTCCATTTTTAATTTCGTTTTCTAACCTCTTTCCATAGATCTTGTAGATACCTGTTAACTGAAAAATTACTTCTATTATCTTACTAATGCCTTGTCACCTTTGATGATTAATACATGATTGACGATATCAGTGTTTTTCTAAAATTCTTTTTTTATGATTGGTTTATGGCTAAATTTAGTCTGAAACCATCTCTTGATCTTTATGTTTTCTATATTTCTTAAAGAGAATTGTGGCTGAAATCAAAGTTGCGGCTAGTCCCCCTAGCAAAGGTGGAATCAAAGTAAATGAACTTTCATCATAAATCATAATGTTGGTAAACTGTAGTATAGTTGGATAAAGTGCTGCTAAAACAATAATTCTTAGAATGTCATTGATTTGTCTTGAAATTCCTCCAATCCAATTACTAAGTAATGTTCCAGTAACAATTGCACCCATTCCAATCCATAAAATTGGTAATGCACCTGCAACAAATTGACCAATTATTACCTTATTTGTAATCATTGTGATTAATTCTACATCACCTTCAATTAACTCAGAATCAACTGCACTAATTCCAGCTGGTACTGAAGAAAGAATTAGTAATATTCCTGCAACCATTGTAAAAATTCTGATAAAACCCATCGGAGTTGGTTTTGACCAATTTGACCATGCTGTATCAATATCAAATGCTCTAATCAATAATGCTCCACCCAAAATACTCACAAGAACTGCAAATATTTCTGTAGTAAAATCAAACACAGTTGCAATTCCACCAATTAATAAAAGAATTCCTGGAACACCTAAAAAGAACTTTGAATATCTTGAATCATACGCAATCATTTTTAGGTATTTTCCAAAAACTGCATAAGAATACTCTACACTTCTACTTA
>JADFJY010000031.1 GCA_022565935.1 Nitrososphaerota archaeon | reverse complement strand
CAGTTGACTATAAAGAGGACGCATTTAATTCAGCCAAAGAAAAAGGCGAAAAATTGATAAAATCTGTAGGTTACAAATTAGAAAACGTGGCATTTATTCCAGTTTCTGGATGGAAAGGCGATAATTTAGTTAAAAAATCTGAGAATATGCCTTGGTATACTGGAAAGACACTCCTTTTAGCATTTGATGACTTTACAATTCCAGAAAAACCAGTTGGTAAACCATTACGTGTCCCAATTCAAGATGTTTACACAATTACTGGTGTAGGTACAGTACCTGTCGGTAGAGTTGAAACAGGAACCATGAAAGCAGGCGAGAAAATTATTGTAATGCCTTCTGGTGCCCTTGGTGAAATCAAATCTATTGAGACTCATCACACAGAAATGCCCACTGCTGAAGCAGGTGATAATATTGGTTTCAATCTTAGAGGTATTGAAAAGAAAGACATCAAGAGAGGTGATGTACTTGGAACTCCTGATAAACCACCAACTGTTGCAAAAGAATTCAAAGCACAAATTATTATTATTCACCATCCAACAGCAATTGCTCCAGGTTACACGCCAGTAATGCATGCACACACTACACAAGTTGCAGCAACTATTACTGAATTTCTTCAAAAGATCAATCCATCAACTGGTGCAGTAGACGAAGAAAATCCAAAGTTCTTAAAAGTTGGTGATTCAGCAATTGTAAAAATTAGACCTGTGAGGCCAACTTGTATAGAAACTTTCAAGGACTTTCCTGAGATGGGCAGATTTGCACTTAGAGATATGGGTGCAACAATCGCAGCAGGAATCGTTAAAGAAATTACTGAAGAGTATCACCCATAGGTAGATATTCATGACTCAAACTGCCCGTGTGAAACTTACATCTACCAATTTAAAAAAATTAGATAGTGTTTGTGGAGAAATTATGGGTATTGGTAAAAAAACTGGTGTTAAAGTAAAAGGTCCTACACCACTTCCTGTCAAAAAATTACATATTGCTACTAGAAAATCTCCATGCGGTAGTGGTACTGAAACCTATGAGAAATGGGAAATGCGAATGCATCGAAGAATAATTAACATTAATGCTGATGATAAAGCAATTAGACAACTAATGAGGCTTAAAATTCCTGATGATGTCTACATTGAATTGTCTTTAACATAATATGGTATCCTTAAATTATCGAAATTTTGATGATAAATATGGTCGATGAAGATTCAGATTCTATTGAAGAAACTCCTGTAGAGACATTTGATGTAATTTACTCTTGTCTTAGGTGTGCAACTAATGTTACTAATCTTGAATTATCTCGATTACCTGAAATCAAATGTATTTGTGGATTTAGAGTCTTTACTAAAGTGAGACCTCCTGTAGTAAAAACAATAAAAGCTGTTTAATTATCTGTCTTTTTTGTAACTGTGTTCTCTTTGTAAATGCGTTCTCATATCTTCCATGTTTGAAAAATATTTGTTACATTCTTTACAGTCGTATTGCAAATCTTTTCCATGAATTATCTGTTTGTGATTCATCAATTCTTCTTCTTTTGAAAATTTTTTGTCACAACTATCGCATTTAATTTTCTTAAAAAATCTCACTTTTATCCAAACTCTGCTTTCTTTACATCCCAGCAAGTCCTACAAAGCTGACCTTCAATCTTCCAATTTCCTTTTGCATTGAATCTAATTAATCCCATCTTTTTTCCACATAATGCGCAAAAATTTTTCTTCTTAGTATGACTTTCTTCTTTTTTGTCAAAACATTCTTTGCATAACAAACCTTCCATGTCCCATTGCCATCTAGGTTCCCACAAATCTGTAATCTTTTTAGTCGTTTTACAAATGACACATGGTTGTCTAACTTTTCCTTCATAGTATTCCTTTGATTTATCAAAATGGCAATCTCCACAAAGCCGACCTTCAATATTCCATTCTTTTTTTGGTTTGTGTTTGTGAGTTAACTCCTTGTTACAAACAGCACAAAATGATGGCTTTTTACTGAATAATCCCATAATCTCTGTGAGATTTCAAATAATTTAATCTATTAAATGTAATAAAAAAGAAAGGATCAGGGTCTTTGTAACTCTGTTCCTCTAATAACTGAAAATACTAATTCATGACTAAAACATTACTTTAGTTATACAGCGAAGATAAAAATAATAAAAATCACTTATTTGTTTAAGATTTTTTCAAGAGCTTGACTTACATTAAGCATACCATTTCTCTTGGCAAATTCCTCGATCATTTTGAATTGTTTTTTAGTAAAACATACTGGCATTGAACGTCTTTGCATGAATATAGTTTGTATAATTAACTAATATCTTTTACTCTTAACAACAGTCTCTTTTGTGAAATTCATTCTTGTTATATTCCCAAATTAGTCTGAATTTTTCTGATTACTCAAATCAAATTAGAATATCTCATTATGAAAAAAATTATAGTTGATGCTATAACACCAATTGTAATCAATTTCAAAATACGCTCCTTCTTTTTGATAATGTGAGGATCTCCGTTGTCTCTTTTGAGTAGTTTGTATTGTCTGGATGTTTTTATCAATCCATAGGTAACTAATGCAGTAATTGCAGCAATAATTATCGTCTCAATGGAAATCGAATTTGTTTGGATTATAGAACCTGCAAAAACAGGTAGAATTCCCCATGAAAATATTGTTGATATGTTATTATGAAATTTACCTCCAAATAGTTCTAGACTATATGCAAATAGAAAAAAACCTTCAATAACTCCTATTGGAAAAAGCCAAGGAGAATCTAGAAATGCAAAATAGATTCCAACAAAAAACGCAATACTTACAGCACTTACTGCAATAAACCCAATCTTCTTTTTTGGTAGGTTACCCCAAGGTTTTGTTTTTCCCCCAACAGCATCAAGTAGATGCGCCCCAACTCCAAGCGCTAAAATGTATATCACACAAATTGCAGCAACTCGTTCTAATTGTAGTGGCCCTGAAATTGCTCCTAATGCAGCAAAACAAGTAACAATACTTGTGTATGGTATAAATAAAATTCCTATACTAATTCGAAATTTTTTAGATCCAAATTTTGGAACAAACCATTCTGACGTTCTATCAATTTGCAATAATGTAATTTGGACTTTGTTGCTTATATGATCACGGAATGGACAACTGATATAATTGACAGAATAATTAATTGATCTGTGAACAAATATCAAAAATTTATCAAAAAAGGAGTCATTGAATCCCTTGACAAAGTTCCTTATCATACCAAGGCTCCAATCAAACGATTATCAATGTTGAATAAAACTTTGATTCCTGAATCAGATACCCATATTGCAGTTCATTTTGTTGATGCTTCAATTAATCTTCCAAAATATAGTAAATTACACAAACATGATCATGATGAAATTAATTTGATACTATCTGAAGATTCGAATTTGACATATGATATTCAATTTGAAGATGAATCTTATGAAGTAACATCACCTTCAACCATATTCATCCCAAAGGGAATACAACATAGCGCGCAAGCAATTTCAGGTAAGGGACTTTTTGTATGTATAATTTTGTAAAATAGTTCTAATGTACCTTCTAAAAATTAAAACCCTAAAAAGCAAATGTCCGATAATTCTAATATGAAAATAACTGAAATCGAAATTGATGATAGTCAAACCGGTTATTGCTGGATCCAAATATACGCTAGTAACAGAAAACAAGCAATCTCATTAAAACATCAAATTTTAGTTGATCAAGCAATACGGGAAAGGCTGGAAAAAGAAATTATACAAAGTCAGAACATAACTTCACATTCATCAACACCAATGGAAATCACATTCCAAAGTTTTCTTACAGAAAAACTCAAATTAATTCATGAAGGAGAAAAGGAATGACAAAGAAACGTCAGATCTTAGTTATTGGTAATAATACAAATGGGTGTACACCAAAACATGAAAAAATTGCATACGAAGTTGGAGAAAAAATTGCAACATCTAATTCTGTTTTAATTACTGGTGGTTTGGGTGGTGTAATGGAAGCTGCATCACATGGAGCTCATGATGCACATGGATTGACTGTTGGAATAATTCCTCAAGATGATGCTACATTGGCTAACCAATTTTGTGATATTGTAATTCCAACAGGAATGGGACTTGCTCGTGACTTTCTGAATGCATTAAGTGCTGATGGAATAATCATTGTAGGTGGTGGTTCTGGTACTTTATCCGAAGTGTGTGCTGCATATATGTACAAAAAACCAATGGTTGCAATCAGAAACATTGGAGGTTCTATTGAACAATACATTGATGGTTTTCTTGATCATAGAAAAAATATCAAAATCATTGGAGTTGATACTCCTGAGGATGCAGTTGCAAAAATTTTAGAATTAATTTCTAAATACCACAACAAAGACGCAGAATCAACAGATGCTGAAATTATTGATGATTTTAATAAAATCAAAAGTGGCGAGGTTTTAAGAATGGCTCAAAAAAGTTCTGATTAACATTATATTTTGTACTGCTTTATTCCATTTTGGATCTAGTAATGTCTGCAAAGTTCCTTATTCTTTATGGGTTGATTTAACATAATGAAATTATGATTGGAAGTAAGATGAGATTTTTTGTACCTATTAGACCAAGCAGAAGATCATCTGATGAAGACGAATAAGTTAAAAATTCTCTAATTTATCTAATTACTGCATAGATACTAGTAATGGGTCTGGCTTGTAAAACTCTCCATGTTCTTCAGCAAGTTTGTTTAATTCATCAACAATTTTTTTGATACCTATCTCTTTTGCTGTTTCAAACAATGGTTTTTTGAGTCCTAATCCTAATCGTGCTGCTTTTTCAATCTCTTCTATATCGCTTGCACCATTTGTAACAAGCCATGCTGCATTGTTTAGTATGTTGGCAACAATCTGAATTGGATCACATTTTGCTGCTAATTCTTCAGACAGTGCGATTCTTTCGTATTTGTCATCTGCATATTTGTAATATCCTTCCCCTGATTTTTGTCCAAGTTTTTTTTCATCAAACATTTTTTCAACTAATGGGTGGGGGTTGATTACTTTTTTGTCTCGTAAATGCATCTCTACTGTGGCTTTGTGAATTACATCCATTCCTGTAAAATCTGCTAACTCAAAGATACCCATTGGAAATCCTAATTTGAATTTGAATGCAGAATCAATTTCTTCAAGCGTTGCACCTGTTCTATCTTTTAGATAACATGCTTCATGTACCATTGGAATAAACAATCTGTTAATTATGAATCCTGGGACATCTTTTCTGCATATCACTGCTATCTTGTTAACTGATTTTACATATTCTTGTGTTAAATCAATTGTTTCTTGTGATGTTTTCTCTCCAGGAATAATTTCTACTAGTTTCATTAATTGTGGTGGATTGAAAAAATGAATTCCTATAAATTTTTCAGGACGTGATGTTGTATTTGCTATTTCAGTAATTGGCAATGTACTTGTATTTGACGCAAAAAATACTTCTGGTGCTGCTACCTTGTCTAATTCAGCATAAACTTTTTTCTTTAAATCCATAATTTCTGGAACCACTTCAATAACTAATTCTGCATCTTTTACTGCCTCTTTCAAATCTACGACTGGTTTGATTCTTCCAAAGATTGCATCACCTTCTTCTTTTGAAATTTTTTCTTTGGAAACTAGTTTATCTATACTCCATTTTACCTTCTCCATTGCTTTATCCAAAAATCCTTGCTCAATATCTCGTAGTACTACATTGTATCCTGCAGTTGCTGACACTTGAGCAATTCCATGTCCCATAACTCCTGAACCTAAAACTGTGATATTTTTTATCGTCATAGATTTTCAAAAATTGAGCATCCTTTATAATGTATTTCAAGAATTTATCATATAATGGGTTTATTCAAACATAACACAGAAAAAGAAGACCAAACAAAATGTGAAAAATGCGGTACTGAATTGCATGACCCTGAACGCTTGAAAAGACATATGAAAAAAGCACATGGAAACGTCCCTGAAAAGAAATTAGATCCAAATTCAGGCGATGGTGGTTTATGGTAAAATGAAACTAATGAAATACTATGGATTGTATTTTTTGTAAAATTATTGTAGGTGATATTTCAGCAAAAATTCTCAAAGAAACCTCAAGCTCTATATCATTTTTAGATGCATTTCCTCTTGCAAAGGGACATGTACTTGTGATTCCAAAAAATCATCATCAAAAAATTCAAGATATGAGTACTGAGGAAAATATAGATTTATTTTCTCTAGTTCATTTGATGATTTCTAAAGTAGATGCATTAACTGGTGCAACTTTAGTTGCAGTACATAATGGAAAAGATGCAGGACAAGAAGTACCTCATGTTCATGTACATTTAGTCCCAAGGAGTGTAGATGACTCTGCAGGTACAATCCATAGTATGTTTGATTCTACATTGAAATTATCTCAATCAGAAATCGAAGAACTCTACAATAAATTAAAAATCTAATCTTAGTACGGAAATAGTCTCTCTTTTGTATCTATATTTTCTACTCTAATTGCTTTTGTTGGACAAGTTTGTGCAGCATTCATTATCTTGTTTATTCCTGCACCTTTTTGGTTGATTACTGTTGATTTAGGATTTGATCTAGTTTGTTTATCTATTTCAAAAACTTCAGGTGCTATAGTTTCGCAACTACAACAACCAATGCACAAGCTTTTATCCACATCAACAAAAATGTTTGGCTGCGCGTTTGGTTCTTTTGCTTTATCAAATTCTCCATTTTTTCCATCTGGACGTAAACGTGCATTGTATTCTTTCCAGAAATTATTTTCATATTTTTTCCAAAAATCAGGATCCTCTTCAAATTCACGAGTATATTTACCCCAGTCTTGTTCAGGAATTTTTCCATCTTCGGGAGCTGCCCATTGAGGTTTTTGCTCAAAGTCTGTCTTTGTATCTGGTTTACTTTCAGTATACTCTTGATGAACTGAATTGCTCTTTTGATTATAATTTTTCTTAAGGTGAGTATAAGCTTCGGTAATTTTTTTAAATTCTGCATCCTCTGCTTTGTCCTTATTTTTGTCAGGATGTAATTCTAGTGCAAGCTTTCTGTATGCTGCCTTGATCTCACCTTGTGATGAGTTTGGCTGTATATTCAATACTTTTAGCGCCTGATATGCATTCACTAAATAATAATGACTTGTAATATGTTAAAAACAATTGCATACGATCTAGCATCAAAACTTGCTTATTCTAATAAAATTTCGTCATCTGCTTTCCATGCAGGTTCTACTATGCATAAAAATTTCAAATTTGTTGAACCTATATTTTCAATAAATTGCTTTGAATTTGGCGGAACATATGCTGAATCGTCTTTTTCAATGTGATGTGTGTCTTCATCGATCTTCAGATTGGCACTTCCTTCTAAAATATAGTAAATTTCTGATGAACTCATTTTATGAAGTTTAGATTTTTTTCCTGGACCTAGTGTAAATTGTGCAAGACTGTAATTAATTCCATTTAGTGTGTTGTGTGGGTGAAAATATTGTTTAATTTTGGTCCCTTCATCCCCTTGGATGGGTTTTATCTCAGAATTTTTTCTTACTAACATTTTGTCTAAACAATTTTTGAAACTTTACTTTTGAAATCTGATTCATACCATACTGTTTTGTATATTTCATTTTTTCTAGGTAAAATGTTTATTGCAATATGGGAAAATGTTTTTTTCTTATCAATTGAACCATGAGTGTGATAAGTCTTTGTTGGAATGTATACTATATCTCCCTCATTGAGAATAATTTTTTCTGTTCTTTTAATCTTAAAATTAGTTTTACTTGATCCATATCTTCGAAAAATCTCAAGGCTTCCCTTACCTTTTGTTGCAATTAACACTTGATTTCCATTATGTATGTGGAGTTTAGTTCTAGATCCTTTCTCAAAATGGACATGGTAGATGTCTTGTTCTTTTGATTTTATTTTCTCTGATAAAATCTTCATCCATGTTTTATTTGTAAACCAATCAGGATTTACTTTTCTTTTATCTCCTGATCCAAAAATATTTGATTTTTTCATACTAAATTCTATCCAAAATTTTCTTTTTCTTTGCTTGGAATTCTTTTTCTGTAATTATTCCACTAGTTCTCAACTTTCCAAGTTTTTTTAGTGTCTCCAAGTCATCTTTAGTGTTAGAAGTTACATTTTTTGCAGCTGAGACTCCTTCATTAATTTTTTTCATTCCTCTTTCACGTAACGAACTGCTTTCTTTCTTTGCTTGGTTTCTGATTTCTTTGCTTGTCTTACTTGCTTGTTTTGCAGTCATCATTCCAATTTCTACTGCATTATCCAGTACATGATCTGCTTTTTTGACTCCTTCTTGAAGTGCCTTGTCTGCTTTTTTGACTCCTTCTTGAAGTGCATTGTCTGCTTTTTTTAGCAATTTTTCAATATACCCGCCTTTTTTTTCTGTTCCCATATTTTTTGAATCATTTCAATTCTATTATCTGTTTCTTAGTAGAATTGGTTTAATAGATGGAATCGTATAACTTGTGTAGTTTTGGTAAAGATAAATGATTCAAAGATTAATGATGTAAGGACCGTTGTTCTAAGAAAAAATATTGATGAAGAAGAGGCCATGGAAATTGTTCAACAAAAGAAAACAAATCCTTTCAAGTCTCTACTTTCACACCCAAAAAAAGAGCAAGTGCATGTTCATTCACTCAAATTATACCACGAATGTATTTTGATGATTTCAGGAAAATATGTTGCAGATTATTTCCGAAAAGCAACCCATACAATTTCTGTAAATTACAATATTCGTGAAGTAGTGTTGGGCGAAGGACTTTTCCCTATACGCTCTAAATCGGGCTTTGCAAAGGCACTTTCCGGAAAACGTGGAAAAAATAAAATTGATATAAAATTAGAAGAACATGTTTTTGTTGAAGAAGAAGATGAAATTGCATTTGATCATCATGGACATGAAATAAAGTTTCCATTTAAAATTAATTCAAAGACTGTTGAAAATTATCCCAAACGAATTTTAGAAAAAAACCAAGAAAATATCAAAAAACCTGAAATAACTAATGATACAGCAATTGAGAAACTTTTATCTCAACTCAAAAAACCTGTGGAAACAGATGTTCGTGATATAACTGAAGAATTTGTCTTACGTGAAATCACCGAAGTTTATGTTCCAATCTTTGAGGCAAGATTGAATGGCCCTAAAAAGAAAGTTGGAATTATCCGTATTGATGCAGTAAGAAACAAGATTCTATAATTGAATTAGATTTCATGTAATTGCTGATTTTAGAGTTTTACAATTTTTCTAAATTGATGATTCTCATATAATTTTTCAAATATCTTTTCATCCTTTGCCCATCCTCTGATTACTTTGGGGCTTTTTGAGACTGCCAGTTTTAGTAATTCTAATGATTCTGGGTACATTCCTAATGCTGCTTTACTTCTTGATTTTGCATAAATGACATTCACATTGTCTTTGAATTTTTCAAGAATTTCATCAAAGACTTTTAGAGCTTTTTCATGTTGTCCTAATTCTGCTAATTGAATACCTTTTTGAAAAAATGCATCTTGATTTTTAGGATATTTCTTACAAACATTTTGAAAACAGTTTAAAGCTTCTTCATGTTTTTTCATTTTACCTAATACTATTCCTTTGTAAACCATTGCGTTAGGTTTTCTTGGTTCTATTGAAATTGCTTTGTCTAAAAATTCTATGGCTTCTTCACGTTCTTGTAATTTATCAAGTAAAACTCCTTTGTTAAAATAAGATGCTGCATTTTTTGGATCAGCCTCTATTGCTTTGTCATAGCATTCTGCTGCATCTTGAATATTTCCCATCTCCGCCATTGCAATTCCTTTATTGTTAAATGCCTGAGAGTCTTTTGGATTAATCTCTATTAATTTATCAAAACATGTAACTGCATCACTGTATTTTTTTCTTTGATTTAGAGCTAAACCTTTGTTAAATAATGCTGAAACATTTTCAGAGTCTTGCTTTAACACTTTGTTAAATAATGCGATGGCCATTTTTGGCTGATTTTTATCCATCATGGATATTGCATCATACAATAAATCTTCTACATTCTGTTTTGAACCAAATAATCCCATAATTTCTACAAAATGATATAGCTAATGAAAGTTTGGCTTAACTTAATGCCTTGAATTTTTTGATTGCTTCTTTTACCATATCTTCTTGTTCTTGGGCTGTTGTGTCAGTTGGGTCATCTGTAGCATAGTCCTCTTTTCCTTCTTTTTTCTTTTCCATGCTTTACTAGATTTGTTTATTTTATAAAAATTGAATCTTGATATTCAAAGATACGCTTAATTTTAATCAAAAAAGAATCTGTTTGTTGCCTAATTCTGAAATAAAGTATTTAGCTGATAAAGTACATGTTCATAGGTGGCCTCATGACACACCAATTTGGGATGATTCTACACAAAAACAGTTAGATGATTCTATCAACAAAAATCCAGAAAAAAAACAAATCACAATTAAAGACAAAATTGTTCAAGTTGGAAAATTTGAGTTTAATTCTATTAAAAAAATTGGAGTTTCAGTACCTCTTTTTAAAAATGAATGTACCATGGTCTTTGAAGGTCAATTTGGAAAACTTTTTGCCCATGTTCATATCACTATAAAACATGGAAATTATTTGGATGTCTTTAACCAACTAACTTCTTGGAAAAATAGGGATTTTCCAAATGATTCTTGATATCTAAATTATGTTAATCCAAAATTCTTTTTGATTCAAAAACCATTTCATAATCCTAAGATAGATTACGTAAATTTTGTGAATTGTACTATATTCTGTATTCTAAAAATTCTGAGATGCTAAAATCATCTTCTTGATATCCTCTTTACTGTGAGCATTAGATATTGCACCTAACTTACCTGGCAAAAAGAAGATTCCGTTATTTGCAATCATCTTGAAATGATACTTTTCAAGCATTATACTATCACATTTTGCAGCCTGGGCTGCATTTGTAATTTCAGTTATCCCATCTTTTAGAAAGTGAGTCATAAACAACGAGCCCATTCCAGTAACTATCACTCTTCCATCAAATGCCTTTCTCATCTCTTTTCTGGCAAATTCTCCTAGCGAGTTAATTTTTGAATAAACTGATTTTTTTGATTTTAGATAATTGAGTGTTGCATATCCTGATACCATTGATGCAGGATTTGCAGAAAATGTTCCACCCCCTATGTATGAGCGCTCTGATTTTTTCTTTCCAGCAGTATCTGCATATTCCATAATCTCTTTTTTACCACACATGACACCAATTGCCATTCCTCCTCCTACAATTTTTCCTAGAGTTACAATGTCAGGATCAAGTTTCATAGTTGGATAAAGACATCCATATCTGAATCTAAAACCAGTAACTATCTCATCTAAAATAAACAGAGATTTGTTTTTGTGAATAAATTCCTGAATTCCTTTCAGATATTCTGGAGTTCCTGGAATGCATCCCCCTCCACCCAAAACAGGCTCAATAATTACCCCTGCTAGACTCTTTGCATATTTTTTCAAAATTCTCATAGAGCCCTCTAAATCATTAAATGGAATTGAGATTATTTTTTCTTCATTTATCATTCCACTACTTTCTGATTCTGTAAATGGCCAGTTTACTGATTTTAGTAAATCTGATGTGTATCCATGCCATCCACCATCAATCTTTGCAATTATTTTTTTACCTGTCACAGAACGTGCCAATCTTACTGCATACATTGTAGCTTCAGTCCCTGATGTTACATAACGAATCTTCTCTGCAACTGGAACTGCCTTTGAAATTAATTCTGATAGTTTTATTGTCTGCTCATTTACAGTCCCATACATCCAGCTTTTCTCAATCTGTTTTTTCAAAGATTCTTTGACATTTTTTTGCCCGTGTCCTAATATCAAACTCCAATGCCCCATCCAGTAATCCGTATACTTGTTAGAATCAACATCAACGAGACTTTTACCTCCAGATGATTTTACAACAAATGGATATGGTTCATAAAATCTTATGTTATGACTTACACCATGTACATGAAGTTTTAATGATCTTGCAAATATCTTTGCAGATATTTTTGTTTTCTTTTTGTATTCAGAAATGTAATTCAAAAGTAATTTTCAAAACAGAGTCTACAATTTTAACTATTAAAAATTCCTCAAAGATGAACATTTTATCTAAATTCGTGCTTTAAAATAAATCGTGAATCAAAACTTGTAATTTTTTCCTTCGATCAGGCATAATTTCACGCATGGTTTATATGGATTCTGCTTCTTCTTTTGCATACGTAACGCATTAGGCGGCGCTTATGATGAAAGTATGGTAATATGCCATTTTATGATTCGTGGGCCTCCAGTTACGCATACAAAATGAGGATCTGATCGCAAGATCAAATCTGAAATGTGAAGATTATGTGCATCCGTCAATTCCAATATAGTACAATAATGTACTTCAAAAATAAAAAATAATCAAG
>JADFJY010000030.1 GCA_022565935.1 Nitrososphaerota archaeon | reverse complement strand
CAGAACCTGAACCAACACCAGAACCTGAACCAACACCAGAACCTGAACCAACACCAGAACCTGAACCAACACCAGAACCTGAACCAACACCAGAACCTGAACCAACACCAGAACCTGAATCAACACCAGAACCTGTTTCTAGTGAGACTTCCGAATCTTCTCGAAAACCCGAAGACCGTGATGTGATTTTTATCGGCACAAAACCGATCATGACTTATGTTTCTGCAACTTTAACACAACTTTCAACAAGACAGACTGTTACAATCAAAGCAAGAGGAAAAAGAATTACTCAAGCAGTAGATGTATCTCAAATGATTGTTAAAAGAATGAATTCTGTCGGCTATTTTATTAGTGATGTACGAATTTCATCTGATTCTCTTACTTCTCAAGATGGAAAACAACGTAATGTTTCTACAATGGAAATTGACCTTTCAAAACATTAGTTTAAGAAATTTAATTTTAATTGCAATTATAATTTCTACTGTTGGAATCTTAGTTCTGTCTATTGATAATTCATGTGGAATTCAGCATATGATGATTTTAAATGAAATTACTTCATATGAGAAATCTCTTGAACCTGAATTTTGCGAAATAATAGTTGAAAAAATTGATCTGTTTAACGATTCCTGTAAACCTGAAATAGAAATTTTAGATTGTGGCTAGGGTAGTATATCTATCAAAAATGTAATTCCAAAATAAATTAACATTACACTTAATCCTATCATCAATATTCTGTAGTTCTTGTTAGAAAGAATTTTTGAACTTTTTGATGCAAGAAATGAAACCATTCCTAGCCATGCAAAATCCATCCAAATATGTAAACCAAACATGATTAGTATGCCTGCAAATGACCACATTAGCATTGCATCTGAAATTAATTTGAATCCAATAGCTAACCACCAAATTATAAAAAATGGATTTAGTGCACTTAATAGAATTCCTGCAATTAATGGACCATGTTTTGGATTAGATGTAACAATATTTTTTCCTCTAAATGTTGTTTTAATTTGAATTGCTGCAAATGCAAAAAGTGTAATTGCTCCAAAAATGGAAATTATTGTCCTAAATTCCGGAAATGTTTCTAAAGAAAATACTCCAACTCCTAACAAAATTACCAATGGTAATTCAACAATTGTGTGGCCAATTGCCATTTTGATGCCTGCACGTGCGCCCTCTCTTAATCCATATGATATGTTTGCTGCAAAAAGAGGTCCTGGTGCCATGACCCCTGATGCTGAAATTACTATAACTAATACTGCAAATTCAAGAATCTGAACCATTCTTTTCTGACATTAGTACTTTTTAGTTATGAAATAAACATAATCAAAATTTTATCTATACATGGAATCTCTAAGCTGTTTTGATTCTTTTTCTGTTTCTTTCATAATTGCTTCTGCTTTTTCAGCTTGTTTTTCTAATAATGGAACATTGCATGACACTCCTGGAATCAACTTAGACATTGCATTACAAATTTGAACACTAGATTTAAAATCTGGTCCTTTTCCATCAGTGTAAAAAATTATTACAATTACATCTTGGCCTGACATACTTCCTTCGTTAAGTAGTCTTGCTGGAATTCCTGGTATTGTTCCATGATCTAATATCTCCAAACCTGCTGCTTTAATTTTTGCTCTTGCAGAATCTGAATTCCCAATTCCTTTTACTGCTTCACTACCATCTTGTGATTTTACTGCAACACTGCTAACAATTAATCCTATTTTGTGTTTTTCTGCCCACTTTAACATTGTCTTAGCTGCAGCTTTATGCAATGTTTGATCAAGTGTAAGATATGACAAAAACACTCCAACTTTCAAATCTTCGTTAACAAAAATTCTGGTAGGATAATTTGGTTTACCATCTTTGATTATGCTGATTGGTGGAAAACTTGGAGAATCAATAATTCCTACTAACTCAAATTGTGATGTATGTATGATTGATTCAGTTGCAATTGCACTACTGAATCCTACTGACGGAAAACCATCAATGAGATACCCTCCTTCTAAATTAACTGACTTTAATTCTTTAATTATGATTCTTGGAAACAATGAATAATTTTTGTTTTAATAGAATAATAATTTTGTTAATTTTAATCTATTTTTTTAATTTTGATAAAAGTGCTGCATAGATGAATGGTAATATTGTTGTCACTTCTGCATGAAGAGTTGTTTGTTTTGCATTCTGTGTTACTTTTCCCCATGAAATTGCTTCTTTGACTAATGCCCCACTAAGACTTCCATCAAATTCTTGTGCTGTTGTAATGTAAAATGCATAGTCTAATCCTTCTCTATATTGATTCCACCATAATGTGTGGTGTTTTGAAATTCCTCCTCCGATCATAAACGCTCCTGATTTTTTAGCTTTGAAAATTAATCCTGAAAGTAATTCTGAATCTCCTATTATGTTTAATTTGAAATCATGGTGTTTTTGTGTGAATAACCAAATTTGACTTCCTACAGCACCATCTACTATTCCTGGAACGACAACGCTAACATTATTTTTGTATGCCCAATAAAGAAATGAATCTTCTCCTAAATGTTTTCCAATCATTTTGCATATTTCAGCAGTAGTCATTTCTCTTGTTCCGTTTTTATATTCTTCTTCTAAAAATTCCTGCATCTTTTCTTCAATTATTGGTCCATAACTTTCCATAGGCACAAGTATGTTCCCTAACCTGTGAATATTTTGATCTGCTAACTCTTTGTCATCCATTGTGAAAGAGCCTTCATTGTAATGTGAGAAATGTCTTGCAATATCATGATCTAATGCTCCACAGGTTGTCATGACTACATCAAACCATTTATTTTTGATCATATCTTTGATAATTCCTCTTAACCCTGTTGACATCACAGATGCCACACATGAAATAAATCTCAGACATTGTTTATCTGAAATCATTTCAGTTAAAATTTCTAATCCATTTGATAAATTTACTGATTCAAATCCTCCTGATTTAGATAACTCATCAAATATTTTCTCTATAGATGTGTTTGAATCAATCTCAATATCTTTGACTGGACGACCAGGCACTATCATCCTTTCAATCGTTGAATGCAAGTATAAATTTCTGTCTTAATTGCAATTATTTTATTACTTGACTGGGAAGACTTTTAATCCGTTTAATGAAACCATTGTTAGAATGACAGGTAGCATTAAAGTTGCTTTAGTAGGTATAGGCAATTGTTTTGCTGGATTAATTGAAGGAATTGAATATTATAGAAAAGATCCCTCTCAAGAGGTTACTGGAATTATTCATGACAAATTAGCTGGATATGGGATTCATGACATTGATTTTGTGTGTGGATTCGATGTTGCTGAAAATAAAATTGGCAAGCTCCTCAATGAAGCAATTTACGAATTTCCTAACATGGTTGATTGGATTCCAAAAGGCGAAATGCCAAAAACAGATGCCAAAGTCTACGAAAGTCCAATTTTAGATGGTGTTGGCATATGGGTGGAAAACCGAATAAATCCTATTAAAAATCCTAAAACTGCCGAACAGATTACTGAAGAAGTAAAAAAAGTACTCAAAGATACTGGTGTTGAAATTATTGTATCTTATTTACCTGTAGGTTCTGATAAGGTAACTGCATATTGGGCACAGATTTGTCTAGACACAAATACAGCATTTGTAAATTGCATACCCTCGTTTATTGCCTCAGATGAAAAATGGGCCAAAAAATTTGAAGAAAAAAATATTCCTTGTATAGGCGATGATATCAAGGGTCAGGTTGGTGCAACAATTGTTCATAGAACATTAGCTAAACTATGTAGCGACAGAGGAACCAAAATTGAAAGAACATATCAAATCAATGTTGGTGGAAATACTGATTTTCTAAACATGAAAGAACAAGATAGACTTGCCTCGAAGAGAATCTCTAAAACAGAAAGTGTTCAAAGTCAATTAAAAGAAAGACTGGATGATGATCAAATCTATGTTGGCCCTTCTGATTTTATTCCATTTTTGGGCAATACTAAACTCATGTTTATGAGAATTGAAGGTCGTCAATGGGCAAACATACCTTACAATATGGAAGTTCGTTTAGAAGTTGATGACAAAGCTAATTCTGCAGGGATTGTAGTTGATGCAATTAGATTGGCAAAAATTGCTCTTGATAGAGGAGTTGGCGGACCGATCAAGTCAGCAAGTGCATATTTGATGAAACATCCAATAGAGCAAACTTCTGATGTTGAAGCAAAAGCTGCATGTGAAAAGTTTGTTGCTGATGATTAGTCATTGAAACTTGTTTGAATCTGAAAATCTAATTTTCCTACTTTTTTCATATTTATCAAGTGTAAATTCTCTCGCAATTCCTTTTTCTTTAATTAATTCTAATGACTGTTCAAAAAGCAATCAAAATTCTAGACTGGTGGATAAACCAGAAACAACAAGCAATGGAAACTCTACAAGAAAAATGGAAATACTCTGATGATTCCTATGGTGTGGAAAAAACACTCCTGGATTCAGACAAAGTACTCATTTCAAATCTGGAAACCATCAAAAAGGAACAGCCCCTAACGCAAGTTATATCGCGTTTTGAGTGCCTGTGAGGGTATATTTGTGACTTTCATGCATAACTTTTGAAGTTAACACAATACCCAATGAAATATTTTCATCACTATGATATTCTTCGTAATGGTGGGGAATTAAAATAGCGCTAGGCATAATTGTTAATGATCTTCAAATGACTAAACCTGCAAAAACCTTACAGTTTTGTCAACAAAACTTGTTAGTAATCGATTATCCTACAGATTGAGAAAAGATCGTTATTGGTTCATATTAAAAAAGTTGAGATCTTTGGATTCAAATCATTTGGATTTAAGAATACTACTGTTCAGTTTGAACCCGGACTTGTATCGATCTCTGGTCCCAATGGATCAGGTAAAAGTAACATTTTAGATGCCATTATGTTTGCAATGGGTGAAAACAAACCAAAAATATTGAGAGTCGACAAACTACGATCACTAATTCATGATATTGAAGGAAATCGTCATGGACCAAAAATGACTCGAACTAGTGTACACTTTGATAATTCAGATAGAAAAATTCCTGTTGATTCTGATAATGTTCAGATCACCAGGGAAATGAGCGAACATGGTGAAAGCATTTACTATCTTAACAAAAACAAAACAACTCGAAACCAAATTGTTGATCTACTTGATATGGCAAATGCAGGTTTAAGTCAACTTAATGCAATTCAACAAGGAACAGTCACTAGAATTTCTGAATTTACTCCGGAAGAAAAAAGACAAACAATTGAAGATTTAATTGGGTTATCTTATTTTGATGAAAAAAAGACAGAAGCTCTAAAACAACTAGATGAGGCAGATCGAAGATTTGAAATTGCAGCAGCAAGAATGGGTGAAATCAAAAAAAGAATTGATGAACTTGAAGAAGAAAGAAATCAAAAATTACGTCATGATATTCTTGAACGTGAACTTAATAGATACAAGGCAATAGCTGCTGCCAATAAAATGAAGATTGTTTCAAGCAAAAAAGATTCTATCGAGTCTAATTTACACACAATTACTTCTGAAATCACCCAATTTGATGATGAAAGAGGCGTACTGAGAACTGAAATTAATGTTTTGGATACTGAAAAAACAAAATCAATGAATGAAGCGGACGACTACAATCAAGAAAAAGCATCACTTGATGAAGAAATAAGTTCTGCAATGGAACAATATGAAATTGATAATAGTGCGATTTCAGCAACACAGAAAAGATTAGAACAAGTTGATAATCGAATTCCAGAAATTAAATTGGAGTTAGGAGAAATTAAAAATAATACAAGTGATATTGATAACAAAATTCTAAAAATAAAAGAATCAATCGAGGAGACAAATCTCAAAAAAAATAAAATCAATAAAGATATGGAACTTGTTGATTCTGAAAGAAATATAATTCTAACAGAACAATCAAATGTTGCTGCCAAAAAATCTGAAATAGATTATAAAATTAAAACTCTCACTAATCAATTAAATGATGCTCAAGTGAAGCTTTCTAAAATTCAACATGAAAAAGAAGATTCTAACAATAAAATCAAAATAAATTCTACAAAATTTAATGAATTAGAACAAGGTATTGTTGATCTGTCTGAATCTAAATCTAAATTTGTATCTATGATGAAAAATAACATTGCAACTATCACTGAACTAAAATCTAGAATCATGAAATTACAAACAAAAAAATCAAAAACATATGATGACATGGAAGAATGGGGATTGATATTAGAAAAAGCAAGTAAATCTGCAACACATTATGAATCAAAAATTAAAACTGTGAAAGGATTCATGCATGAAGATTATACTGTTGCAAAATTAAAGGAAGATGCAGATAAACTTGGCATTGAAGGTTTAGTTTATGAAATGATTTCATGGGACAAACAATACGAACGTTCTGTTTTAGCAGTAAGTTCTGATTGGATTAAGGCAATTGTTGTTAAAGACTTTGCAACTTTGATTGGAATTGCCGATGCTGCTAGAAGAAAGAAACTTCCAAAGCTTAAGATTATTCCACTTGATGCTATTCCAAAATTTAAGATTACTTTGCCGAAAGAATCTGGAGTAATAGGTGTACTTGCTGATTATGTAACTTGCAACCCTGCCTATTTTACGCTTAAAACATTCCTATTTGGAAATATTGTGCTTACCGAAAATAGAGAATCTGCCTATAATGTATCCCAACTAGGATACAAAGCAGTAACTATGGATGGTGAATATTTTGCAGCAAAAGGAGGTATAGTTGTAATTGATATTAACTCAAAGATTTCAAAACTCACAAAACTGATTTCTATGAGTAGTGATATTGATGGTCTTTTTCAATCTATCAGTTTGATTAAAAAATATTTACTACAGAAAAAACATTCTTTGAAAAAATTAGATGATTCAATTCAATCATATGCTGAAAGACTGTCTGTTTCAGAAAAATCTTTAACCTCTGCAAGTGAAAATTATTCAAATTTAAAATCAAGAATTACTTCTGTAATGAACATTAAAGAAAAACTGTCAAAAAGAAATTCTGAGTTAACTACAAGAAATATGAATATTGAATCTGAAATGATTTCCACAGAATCTCATATAGATTCATTACATGAACGTATTTCAATCGTAGAAAAAAACTATGCTAGTGGAGAACAAAACCGCATTGCAAATGAATTATCTAAAATTAACATAAAGAAAGCAGACCATGAAAAACTATACACCACAATTATGAATGAATACCGTGACAACTCTTCTATACTAACAATACTGCAAACTCAAATTAATCAAGAAAAATCTCAATCTAATCGACTTTTTGAAGAAGAACATTCTTTGAATCTGGAGCGCCAAGAATCTAAAACAAAGATTCAAGAATTAGAGAAACAAAAAGAACCAAAACAAGAAATTCTTGTAAAATTAAGAGAAAAAGAGCAAGATCTTATTGCTACCTCTGGTTCATCAATTGGTCAACTCAAAGAATATGATGATAAACTTAAAATTTTGTCTGAAAAAGATAAAGAACTAACAAAACAAATCAACACATTAGAACGTCAATCTGATTCATTGAATCATGATTTAAATGATTTGAGAGAAACTCGATCCAAATTACAACAAATTCTTTCTGTTTTTGGCTTTGATAAAAATATGGAAACTTTTGATGTTGAACCCATAATTCAAGGGTTAACTGCTGAATTTAATTCCCTTAATGCATTAAATGCAAAGGCACCAGAAACATATCTTGAAGTCTCATATGGTTATCGTTCAATGTCTTCAAGAAAGAATTCTCTTGAGGAAGAAAGAAATTCAATTATTAAATTTCTTGACGATGTTGATAAAGACAAACGACAAACATTTTTGGATGCATTTGATACTATAGATAAAGAAATTCGGTTAATATTCAATAAAATGACTGATGGAAATGCTTGGTTAGAATTACAAAATGAAGACGATATATTTGATTCTGGAATTTCTTATCTACTTCAATTCCCAAATAAACCAAAAAGAGAATCTACATCAATTAGTGGTGGTGAAAAGACATTGGCTGCAATTGTGTTTGTACTTGCATTACAAAAACTAAAACCTTCACCATTTTACTTGTTTGATGAGATTGATGCACATCTTGATGCACCAAATTCTGAAAGACTTGCAAAGATCTTAGAGGAACGATCTAAAGAAAGCCAATTTATTTTGGTATCTCTAAAAGATTCTGTTGTACAAAAAGCAAAACTGATCTATGGTGTTTTTCCAAAGAATGGCGTTTCACATGTTGTTGTTTACAAAGATAAACGAATGCCATCTGTTAGAAACTCCTAGTCTAGTTTTACATAACATGCAGCAAAGTGCTCATTACCTACTTTTTCTAAACTAGGTTCTTCTTTACATTTATCTATGACATACGGACATCTTGCCCTGAATCTACATCCTTGATAAACATCTACATCTGATGGTGCATTTATTCGAATTTTCTTTTCTCTGTGTAGATTATCTGGGTCTGGTTCTGAAATTGCATCAATTAGTGCCTGTGTATATGGGTGCTTTGGATTTGTTAGAACTTGATTAATTGGCCCGATTTCTACGATTTTACCAAGATACAAAATTCCTATTCTTTGACCAAAATATCTGGCTGTTGCCAAATCATGAGTGATATAGATGAAAGAAATATTATATTTTTTTTGTAATTCCTGCATTAATTCAAGCATCTCTGCTCTAATTGATACATCCAACATTGAAACTGGTTCATCTGCTATGATTATTTTTGGTTTTAGTGCTAATGCTCTTGCCAAGACCACTCTTTGTCTTTGTCCACCTGATAACATGTGTGGGTACTTTTTTGTCATTTCATCAACAGGTTCTAATTTTACTTCGTGTAAAACTTCAATTACTCTTCTTAGTCTATCGGCTTTATTTCCAATATTGTGTATTTCAAGAGGTTCAGATACGATATCTATTACTTTCATTCTTGGATTTATAGAGTCATATGGATCTTGGTGAATCATCTGACAATTCATTCTAATTTTTTTTAGATTCTTTTGTTCATTATTGATTTCAAGATCTTCGAAAAAAATTTTTCCAGAATCTGGTTCAATTGATTTTAGAATTAATTTTGCGATAGTTGACTTTCCAGAACCTGATTCACCAGCTAACACTAAAACTTCACCCTTTTTAAGAGAAAATGAAACATCATCTGTTGCCCTAACTATAGATTTTGAACCAAACAAGCTTTTTTTGATAAAGTATTTTTTCAAATGTTCTACTCTGAGTATCTCATTCATTGATTATTATTGAATGAAGAAGTATATCAAGAAATATGATTTATGCGTATAGAATTAGGATAAAGAATTTATGTTAAATAAATCTGGTTTTAATCCTTGAGCAACACAATTCAAAAAAATCTTAATTATAAAAAATATGTAGTATCCTCTAAACTTCAATACTTTAAACTACATTCTAGTAAAACTGAGAAAACATTTGCTGAAGAAATATCTTCTAGTTTGAATCATGATTCTAAATTTATTAATCCCAAGTTCTTTTATGATAAAAAAGGTTCAGATTTATTTGAAAAAATTTGTTCTTTACCAGAATATTATCTAACAAGAACTGAAATTTCTATACTAAGGAAATTCCAACCTGAATTATCCTCTTACATTGATGAAAATTTTCGACTAGTTGAACTTGGAAGTGGCACATCTGTAAAAACTAGATTAATTCTGGATGTTTTGACACAATTACATGACTCTGTAGATTATTTCCCAATAGATATCTCTGAAATTCTTACTGAGAGTTCTGAGGAATTACTGAAGAATTATGCTGGGTTGCATATAACAGGCATAATAGATACATATGAGGACGGTTTAGAATTTCTAAAAAATTTCGATAAAAAGAAAAATTTGATTATTTTTTTGGGTTCTAGTTTTGGTAATTTTTCTCCAAATGATGGATTTGAATTTTTACAGAAAATAAATTCTACCATGAAGTCTGGTGATCTATTTTTGATTGGATTAGATTTGATTAAAGATAAACAGATTTTAGAATCTGCATATGACGATTCACAAGGTGTGACTGCAAAATTTAATCTTAATATTCTTTCTAGAATTAATGCAGAGCTTGATGCTGATTTTAATTTGAAAAATTTTTCACATCTTGCAATTTACAACGAAGAAAAGCAAAGAATTGAAATGTATCTCAAATCTCTTGTAAATCAATCAGTTGTAGTATCAAAATCTAATCTTTTATTGAATTTCAAAAAAGATGAATTAATTCATACTGAACATTCACACAAATACAAACTGTCACAAATTCATGAACTTCTTGATAGCGCGGGATTTCAAATTAAACATACGTGGTTAGATGATAACAAGTATTTTTCACTAACCTTGGTATCAATAAAATCCGATCCATGATAACCTTTTAGATTTTAATCTCCAATACGCTTAAGTCCATACTTTTTACAGAAAACTCATATCTAAAAAAGAGATGGTGATAGCAACAATCGGAGTGGCTTTAATGATGATTGGGTTGTTATTTTTTTACTAAAAAAGTATGATTCTAAACTCGTTTACACTCAAAATTAACCTTAAAAATTACTCAAAGGTTATGGTATACATGTCATTTCGTATCAAAAAATTAGATATCTTCTGCGCATCTAAAACCTGAGAATAACCATCTTTCATCTAATCTAAAGAAATTTCTGTAACTTCCTCTAATTGACATTTTTGGAGTAGCAAATGAGCCTCCTCTCAAGACTTTTTGGTTTGAAAACCACTTGTCATTATATTCATCAAACCCTGTTTTGAATCCTGGATACCCAGTAAATTCTGATGATGTCCATTCCCAAACATCTCCAATCATCTGTTGACATCCAGATGGACTAGTGCCATTTGGGAATGTTCCAATTTCAGTACATCCCCAAAAATATGATTCCAGTAAATTGCATTTTTCTTCTGTTGGTTGCTCATTTCCCCAAGGATAGATTGCTTTTACTTGCGTTTCTTCATTCCAACAGGCAGCTTTTTCCCATTCTCCTTCTGTTGGGAGTCTTTTTCCAGCCCATTTACAATATGCATCAGCTTCAAAATAACTAACATGACATACAGGTTGATTTGGGTTAATTTTTCTAATTCCTAAAAAGTCTCTTACATTCCATTTCTTATTTATTTTTTCCCAGTACATTGGTGCTATCCATTTACTTTCTTTAACTTTCTCCCAACCATCTGATAACCAAAACTTGTATGTTTCATATCCTCCATCCTCGATAAATTCTATATATTGTTGATTTGTAACTGGAAAAATATCTAACTTGTAATCATTAAGGTATACTTTGTGTTCTGGAAGTTCAATGTCATAACAATAGTCTTCTCCATTGTAACCCATTGTGTATAAACCTCCTTTGATATGAGTTGATTTTTTATCAACCTGATTTTGTTTTGGAATCTCATTTCTTTTAACGGGTCTATATTGTTCTGCAAGAAGATGTTGTAAATCATACACAAGAAGCTCTTGATGTTGACATTCATGATGAAATCCCATAGTGATTAATTTAACTTCGTCATCACTCAAAGTTTGTGATTCAATAAAATGCTCTACTCTCTGGTTAATTGTGTTAAAGTATTGAAATATTTGCTCAACAGTGGGTCTTGAACTTATTCCTCTTAGTCCCTTATCTTGTGGAGTCCCGAATTGTTGATAATAGGAATTAAGATATTCTGAAAATTCACTTGAATAAAATTCATAATTTTTATCTAATTTACTCATTATTGCTTCGTAGATCCAACTGACATGACCAATATGCCACTTTGGAGGACTAGTGAAAAATGCTGTTTGAACAACAAAATCATCTTTTTCTAAAGTCTTTACAAGTTCCAAGGTCTTACTTCTTGTCTCTCTAAACTGTTTTAACAATGGTTTTTTTTGCTGTAATTCTGGATTTGTAGTCATTATTAAAAAATAGTTTAGTACCCCCTTGCAAAAATTGGAATCAATGTGCTTTGTTCTTGACAATACATGCATTTTTTATCTGTATTTTCACTGCCAAACGGAATGACTCTAATATCTGCACCTGTTTCCTCTTTGATTTTCTCTTCACATTCTAATTTTCCACACCAAGGAGCGCTAAAGAAACCACCTTTCTCAATTTTTGATTTGAATTCAGTATAATCTGAAATATCTATGGTGTTTGCTTTTGTTTGTTCTCTCGCAGTTTTTAACATGCTATTTTGAATTTCATCTAAAATTGTGTGGATTTTTTCAATTTCAGTAAAACCTAAACTTGACTTTTCACGATTGTATCTTTTTGCTATAACTACACTTTGATTTTCTATGTCTTTAGGGCCAATTTCTATTCGTATTGGAACCCCTTTTAGTTCCCAATCATTGAATTTGTATCCTGGAGATAAGTCACTTCTGTCATCAACATGTACTCTGATCCCTTTTGATTCTAGAATTTTTCTAATTTCTT